>JAFXFT010000030.1 GCA_017513385.1 Oscillospiraceae bacterium
CACAACTACAGAACCGCTGGGGTCAGCAATCAGCCAGTGCAGGGGCGTGAGGGGGAGTTTGTCATTGAAGGGTGTGTCAATAAGGCGCAGACCTGAGAGCTTTTCACGCACCTGCGCCAAATCGGAACACTGACCAAGCAGCCACGGAATAAGCTCAAATGGGGCAATGTTGTCAGCACCCTCAGCACAGGGAAAATACACAGCGTTTCCCGGGAAATTCAGTCCTGCGGCGGATAGCCCTTTTTCGTTAGTGGCATCGTAATACAAGGGATAGTTATCCACAACCGTTGTAATGCCGATAAAGGCGTAGTGCGTGGATAGCTCGCCCTCATAACGGAACTTAAACGGGAAAGTACGCGGTGTTATGGTTACGGCTTCATTATAGTGATGTTCCAAATCCAGCGTTCGCCCGAAATAATGTCGGGCGGGGGAAAATGAAATAGCGGTACACATTGTAAATCACCTCAATGTACCACTATTTTGCCCATATATGCAGTAATTAATCTGCCATCAGCTGTTCAAGTACAGCTCCGATATCATCATCAATACAAATGGCGCGCGTTGCCAGCTCCTTGGGAACAACAGCCTGACCCATGTTTACGATCGCGTAAACGGCATCGGGATTATCGAGGGTCATGCGCCAGAACGGATATTTGATTATGCCGGGAGTGTTGTAGCCCACACCCAGTTCAAGGAACAGAACATTCCCCTTTGCGCGGGAGGCGATAAAATCATTGTATCGCCGGGCGGCGCTGTACCAGCCCTCGTCCTGCACGAAGGTGTCGTCGCAGCGGAGATTCTGCGTCATGGGGCTGCCGCAGTGGGGACAGCGGGGGATAAGCTCTGTGGGAACGCGCATATCCTTCTGCTCGGCTATCATCCGCCGTATCAGCTCTTCGTTATCATAAGTTGCGTTGTGGCAGGGTACGCTGCACTGCAGCAGTCCGTAATCGCCCTGCGTGTAAAGCAGACGCTCCTTGTCAAAGCCTGCCTTCTGGAAGCAATGGTCAACATTGGTGGTGATTACAAAGTAGTCCTTGCCGTCCACCAGCTTCAGCAGATTATCATAAACAGGCTTAGGCGCGTCCATGTATCGGTTCACATAGATGTTGCGGCTCCAAAATGCCCACATCTCCTCGGCCTCGGTATAGGGGTAGAAGCCGCCGGAATACATATCGTGAAAACCGAATTTCTCTTCAAAATCGGCAAAATGCGCCTTGAAGCGCTCGCCGGAATAGGTGAAGCCTGCCGAGGTGGAAAGTCCTGCGCCCGCGCCGATAATGATTGCGTCGGCGGACTTTATGGCAGCCTTGAGCTGCTCTATGGGAGAATTGGACATGGTGTTCAGCACCTTTCTTAAAAGCTGATTTTATTATAAGCTGACATTTGCTCAATATCAAGGTCGGAAAACTGCAGGATAAAAATGAGGTGAGCGTCAAATAATTGACTTTTATTTTTAGTCGCAGTAAAATCAGCTTACGCGAGATATTTTATTTTCAGGAGTGAAACCCATGAGCAAAGTTTTGAAATCTATACATCCCGATGACGATCAGCATTATAAATCCATGGGACTTACTCGCGGCAGGGTAGAGCCCTGGGAGGACGGTCTGCGCACTACCGGTGTCAAGGGTGAATATGAATGGTGGTATTCCGATGCCCATTTCCCCGACGGTACGATCATGGTCGTAATCTTCTTCTCCAAATCTCCTATCGATGTCAACGGCCCTGTAAAGCCCCAGGCCACTATTGAGATAACCCTGCCCGACGGCAGAAAGTTTGAGGATCAGGTGGAGGCAACTATGGAGAAAAGCCACTTCGGCAAGGAGCATTGTGACGTAAGAGTAGGGGAGAGCAGTATCGTAGGTGATTTGAAGCATTATGACATAAGCTTCAAGGGCGAAAAGATACAGGCAGCGCTGACGCTGGACGGCACCATTCCCTCATGGCGCTCACAGACCGGCAGCATCTTCTTCGGAGATAAGGAAGAGCATTATTTCGCATGGCTGCCCGCTATTCCCGAGGGTCGCGCAACCGCTGAATTTACCCTTGAAGGACGCTCTTACCACCTTGAGGGCAGCGGCTATCATGACCATAACTGGGGTGACCGGATAATGCTCCAGCTGATGCATCACTGGTACTGGGGACGCGCCAAAATTGGCGATTATAAGGTCATTTCCGCATGGATAACCGGCGAGAAGAAGTATGGATATAAGGAATTTGACGTGTTCATGCTGGCAAAGGGCAATAAGATACTTGGCGATAATTCCAACCATACCTTGAAGTTCGTGTCCACAGACGAGTACATAGACGAACAAACCGGAAAGCCTGTTTACGGCAAGGTTATCTACGAATATACCACCGAGGAGGGCGAGAATTACCGCATTACCTATGATCGCAAGGGCGATATTTCCAAGCAGAATTTCATTGATCTGCTTTCCGGACCGACAAAGCTTGGTGCAAAGCTCATCGGCTTTGACGGAGCGTACCTCCGTTTCGAGGGTGAAGCAAGTGTAGAGCGTATAGAGAACGGCGAGGTCGTTGAGAAAGTAACCGAACCCTCCGCAGTTTGGGAGCTTATGTATTTCGGCAAATCCGGTGCTGATAAAAAGTAATAGCACTGTTAGAGCGATAAATTATACTTATGGATTAGTGCGGCTATTAGATAAAACGTAAGTAAAAATTGAAAAAATAATACCTACAGATGTTGAATATGCACGAAAACTGTGGTAGTATTAAGTATCTATCATTATCAATCGCTTATCAAGCGGTCATTTAATTATGAAAGGTCGTGCTGAAATGGCAGAAGAAAAGTTTGAATTCGGTAAGGCACCCGCTGATTTTGATCCCAGCAAGGCTCCTCCCATGCCCAAGATCGTTCTTGAGGAACTTCCTCCCATGGATGAGAACGACGTTCTCCACCAGAAGGATCCTCTGAAGTGGCTCCGTCAGCCCCCCAAGGTAATCCGCGGCGACATGAAGAAGGCTTTCCAGGCCGGTCGCGATGCTGATTCCATGACCTGCAACTGCTGGAACAGAAAGTGTCCCTTCTTCGGCAATTGCCGTAAGTGCATTGCTTTCCATATGGCTCTCACTCAGATCCCCACTTGCCAGCGTGAAATGGTCATCAAGATGTACAGAGAAGGCATCCTGTATGAAGAACTGTACATAAAGGAAGAAGAGGAAGCTGAAAAGGCTGCTCAGCAGTAAGCTTTAATTCCAATCTCATAATATAACAGCCCTGATTTCGTTTGAAATCAGGGCTGCTTTTTTATTTCTTGAATCTGTTTTTGGAATTGGCTATGCTGCTGCGGAGCAGAGCTCTCTTGAGCTTGGCCTCGGCGATGCGGATATCGGTGGCGGAAGCAGTGCGCTTTGCCAGAACGGCCTGAGCGCGCTTTGCAGCGGCTTCGGCGCGGGCTGCATCGATTCTGTCTGCCCACTCAAAGGTGGTGGGAACGAGAGTGACTTCTCCGTTTACAACGGAGAGCAGACCGCCGATGCAGGCAGCGTAGCGTCTTTCACCGTCTACTATCAGCATGGCTTTGCCCATGCCCAGCGCGGCAACGCAGTTTATATGGCCTGCCTGAATACCCATGTCGCCGGTGGTAGTGCGAACAACAAGCTCTTCCACCTGACCGTCGAACTGCAGACCGTCAGGAGTGACAATCTTCAGGTGGAAGCGTGTCATGCATTACCACCCTTCCATTTTTCGACAACTTCATCGATGGAACCGGCGAAAAGGAAGTAGGACTCGGGGATCTCGTCATGCTGGCCTTCGATGATCTCCTTGAAGGAGCGAATGGTTTCTGCAAGGGGAACATACTTGCCGGTGTAGCCGGTGAACTGCTCGGCAACGTGGAAGGGCTGGCTCAGGAAACGCTGTACCTTACGTGCGCGGTTGACGATGGTCTTGTCCTCTTCGCTGAGCTCTTCCATACCCATAATGGCGATGATGTCCTGCAGCTCCTTGTAGCGCTGGAGAATGTTCTGCACGGCACGGGCGGTGTCGTAATGCTCCTGACCGAGAATTTCGGGGGAGAGGATACGGGAAGTGGAGTCCAGGGGGTCAACTGCGGGGTAAATACCCAGAGATGCAATGCCACGGTCAAGAACGGTGGTAGCATCAAGGTGGGCGAATGTAGTAGCGGGAGCGGGGTCAGTCAGGTCGTCGGCGGGAACGTAAACTGCCTGAACGGAGGTGATAGAGCCGTTCTTGGTGGAAGTGATTCGCTCCTGCAGTGCACCCATTTCAGTGGAAAGGGTGGGCTGATAGCCAACTGCGGAGGGCATACGTCCCAGCAGAGCGGAAACCTCGGAACCTGCCTGAGTGAAACGGAAAATGTTATCGATGAACAGAAGAACGTCCTGATGCTTTACATCGCGGAAGTACTCTGCCATGGTAAGACCGGAGAAACCAACGCGCATACGTGCTCCGGGGGGCTCGTTCATCTGACCGAAGACCATGGCGGTCTTGGAGATAACACCGGACTCGGTCATTTCGTTGAACAGGTCGTTACCCTCACGGGTACGCTCGCCTACGCCGGTGAATACGGAGTAGCCGTTATGTGCGGTAGCGATGTTGTAGATAAGCTCCTGAATAAGAACGGTCTTACCTACGCCTGCGCCGCCGAACAG
>JAFXFT010000031.1 GCA_017513385.1 Oscillospiraceae bacterium
CGGTGCCAAGCATAAGCAGAGCTACACCAAGCTCGACGGCACCACCGAGGTTCGCCGCTACATAGACTACACCGTAGTTACCGACGAGCGTATATGCGACGGACACTATTACGCCACAGCATTCAAGCATATCAAGCACTATCTGCGCAATCCCCACCTGCTTGATGAGCCTGTAACTCCTGTGGAGGACGTAGACTAATCCCCCGCAGCTTTTCGACTTGATTTTTAATTTCAACATGCTAAAATATGCAGCAGGGTTCTCCCCTGCTGTATATACGCGGGTATAGTTCATCGGTAGAACGCGAGCTTCCCAAGCTCGATAGGAGGGTTCGATTCCCTTTACCCGCTCCATGCAAAAAGTCACTTTTGTCTACTGACAAAGGTGACTTTTTGCAATGATATCCGTTCCCTACGGTCACGGACGATATAGCTGACGCTATGATATCTGGTTTGCAGATGATATACGCTTCGCGTATGAAGGAACGGATATTATATCATGCTTGCAAAGCAAGTATATCACACGGCAACACCGTATATCATATCGCAATAGCGATAGATCATTGAAAAATAACATCACTGCGTGTATAATAACCACAAGAGGTGATACCGTGAACATCTTAAACAATATCGAAGCTTCCATTTTGCTCTTTCTCCAGCAGATAAGAAACCCCATAACCGACCCGATAATGACAGTATTTTCCGTTCTCGGCAACTTCGGTCTTATATGGATTATCATCGCCGTAATCCTGCTCTTACGCAAAAAGACCCGCCGCCACGGAATCCAGCTGGCACTGTGCCTTGTCGCTTCGCTGATAATCAATAATCTCATTTTGAAAAACCTTGTCGCCCGCCCCCGTCCATTCACGGAAATTGAGGGGCTGACGGTAATGCTTTCCCAGCATTTAGCCGACGCGGGCTCATGGTCCTTCCCCTCCGGTCATGCAGGCAGCAGCTTCGCCGCAGCCTGGTCGCTCAACTGCAGCTTTGCCAAAAAGGCCCGCTGGTCATGGATCGTTGCAGCGCTGATCGCTTTCTCCCGCAGCTACATCGGTGTACATTACCTTTCGGACATAATCGGCGGCGCTTTCTTCGGCACCGTTGCCGCCATACTCGCCGTAATGCTGTGGCGCAGGCTTACTCCCGCAGCAGAAAAATTAAACATCATATGACAAAACAGCGTGTGGAAAAACCACACGCTGTTTTTTACATATCGGAGAACATATCTTTTTTCGACAGTTCGGCGTAAAGTCCGCCGGACTCTATCAGCTCATCATGGTTTCCGCTTTCCGCGATAATGCCGTTTTCAAGGACGTATATCACATCGCAGCTGCGGATAGTGGACAGACGGTGAGCTATGAATATGCAGGTGCGGTCGCGGCTGATATTTCCTATAGCCCGCTGGAGGGTTTCCTCCGTATGGGAATCGATATGCGCCGTAGCCTCGTCCAGCACCAGCACCGAGGGATCGCCCGCCATTGCTCTTGCAAAGGACAGCAGCTGACGCTCGCCGGTGGAAAAGTTAATGCCCTGCTCGTAGACCCTGTTATCAAGGTCATCGGGCATTTTAAGAAACTCACTCGTCTGCGCAATGGTAAGAGCTGCACTGAGCTGCTCATCGCTGAGGCCTGCATGCATATCAATATTCTCCCGCACGCTGCCGGTAAAGAGGAAAATATCCTGCAAAACTACCGCACAGCTTTGACGCAGATCACGAAGCTGCCACTCGTTTATATTCACTCCGTCTATGAGTATTTCGCCCTTTTGCGGAGTGTAATATCGACTGATAAGAGAAATTATTGTACTTTTTCCCGCTCCTGTAGCACCGACAAAAGCAGCCTTCTGCCCCGCTTTGATATGGAAGCTCACACCTTTGAGCACCCACTCGTCTGGATTATAGGCAAACCATACATCGCGGAACTCAATATCACCAATCACTCTACCGCCCTTGTCGCCCTCACTCAGCTCCTCCACGTCCTCGGTATTGAGAACCTCGTTTATTCTGTCAAGGGAAACGAAAGTGGACTGAATGGTGGTATATTTATCCGCAAGGTCGTTTATAGGCGCAAAGAATTTGCTGACGTAGGTGGTGAATGCATAGAGCACACCAACCTCAAGCACACCGCCCGCCACGCGGTTATAGGAAAATGCTATAAGCAGCGCAATGACGAGATTGTTTATGACTTCCATGGAGGGGCGCAGAATGGTCATAAAGAACATATGCATGATATTGGCTCTGAACAGCTGGTTATTGTTATCATCAAACTCAGTCGCCTTGTTATCCTCGCGGGAAAATGCGTGAATCGTTCGCATGCCGCCGATCGTTTCGGCGATAAAGCCGTTCATTCTGCCCGTGAGAGATTTTATCAGCTTATGGTTCTCCTTCACCTTTCTCTTGATAGAGAAAACTATGGCAGAAATAAGTGGTATACCCAAGAAAGCTATCAGCGCCAGTTTTACATCAACGGCGAACATAAAGATTACTATACCCACCAACAGGAAAACGTCCTTAAAAAGGCTTATGAAAACATCGGAGTAGAACTCGCTTATGGTTTCAACATCGTTGGTAGAGCGTGTTATGAGTCTGCCCGTACCGTTTTTATCAAGCTCGCGAATTGACATATGCAGTATTTTGTGAAATACTGCCGAGCGCATTTTGCAGAGAATACTCTGCGAAACCTTTGCTATAAGCCTGCTTTCGTACACATTGCAGGCTGCGCCCAAGGCCAGCAGCAGGAAATAAATTATCGCAATTCCCGTTACTGAATAAATTCCATGCTGTGCTGCGCCGTCGGTAAGAAAATCGTCAATGATAACCGCAGTAAGCAGCGGGTTTATCAGCTCCGCCACGTTGGCAATTATCACACTGAGACCACAGAGAACGAACTTGCCCTTATAGGGCAGCATCCACTGGATCAGACCGCGGATACCACTTTTACTCTTTTCATTCATCGCATTCCACCTCCGCCTGTTCTGCATAAGCGGTGGCATATCTGCCGTTGAGGGCGCAAAGAGCGTCATGGGTTCCCTGCTCGATTATCCTGCCGTTTTCCATGTATATGATAAGGTCGCAATCCTTGAGAGCCGAAAGGCGGTGGCTGACGATTATGGATGTTCTTCCATTCAGCACTCTCTGCAGATTGGCGATTATCTTCTTTTCGGTAAGGTTATCAACTGCCGAAAGGGTATCGTCCAGCAGCAGAAGCTGCGGATCGCGCACCAGCGCTCTGGCAAGAGAAATTCGTTGCTTCTGTCCGCCACTGAGCCTTGTTCCTCGCTCACCTACAGCGGTTTCGTAGCCCTTGGAGAAGTCCATTATATCCGCCGCTATTTCAGCAAGCTCGGCGGCGCGCTTCACATCGCCATCGCTCTTTCCCGAATAGAAGGCAATATTGTTGCTGACGGTATCAGAGAAAAGGAATCCATCCTGCGCTACATAGCCTACGCCGCTTCTTATGTCCGCGGCAGGTATGTCGCATATATCCTTTCCGTCAATGAATATGCTGCCGCGGGGCGCATCATAGAATTTCAGCAGCAGGCTGAGAATTGTGGTCTTACCCGAACCCGTGGTACCCGCTATACCCAGCGACTGACCATTTTTCAGTGCAAGGCTTACATTCTCCAGCGCCTTATGTTCCGAACCGGGGTAACTGAAGGTAAGGTCGCGCAGCTCAATATCACCCATCACGGTTTCCGTTGCCACGAACTCACTTGCGGGTACAGAGGGTTCGTCCATAAGGGATTTTACTCGCTTATAGCTTGCCATACCGCGCTGGACATTATTGATTATTCTGCCAAGCTGGATTACCGGAGTCTGCACCAGGGCAAGGTATCCCAGAAACGCAGCGAGACTGCCCACGGTTATCTGACCCGACATTACAAGCTCACTGCCGTAAATAATGCTTATGAGGTAGCTCAATCCAAAAATCACGGTAACGGAAGGATTTATCAGTGAGGACGCATTTACCAGTTTTACGTTGGCATCGCGTATATCGTCGGATATGACATCGAACTCACCGTGGCGTTCTTCCTCTCGGGAAAAGGTCTTTATGACCTTGATGCCCATAATTGATTCATTTACAAAACCCGAGATAGCTGACAGCAGCTGCTGAACGCGTGAAGAACGGCGACGCACCAGCTTGCCAAGAAACACAAGGCAGCACACAGCCACAGGAACCGGCAGCAGCGCGAACAGCGTAAGATGCGGATCTACTTCGTCCGCCATGGAAACTATGGACAGCAGCGCAGTAAGGCTGGCGTTTACACCTATTGCCAGCACCGAGCCAAAGGCCTGACGAACAGCGCCGGTATCGCTGACCATATAAGTAAGCAGCTCGCCTGAACGTCTTGTTTCAAAGAACTCCGTCGGGAAAGACTGCAGCTTCGCAAACAGCGCAGTTCTCAAATACCGTTCAAGCCTTCTGCCGTTGCCGATAACACAGGTTCGCCACACAAAAACGGCACAGAAAACTCCCACGGCCAGCAGAAACAGCTTTAATGCCACCGCGTATATATCCTCTTTCGTGGTGTTCCCAATATCCGCCAGCAGGTCTATTGCATCGCCCAAGGTGTCCGGAATGGTTGTTTTAATCCGAACGCTTATGAACAAAAACAGCATACCGGGGATATACCACCAGCCATATTTTTTCAGAAACGGCTTCAGCATACTATCGCCCCATCAACACAAAATCAAATCTTTTACAATTTTTAATATCAGTATAACATACTTTTCACGTTTTGCCACCACCGCACAGCATAAAAAATGCTTATGGAACTACTCCATAAGCATTTTTATCATTCATTATCGTTATTCGGATCCTCACAAACGGGATATGCCGCTCTGTCCCAGGAGTAACGGCTTTCAATGTCGTTATCCAGCATGAACTCCGCATCCTCTCCGCTCACCGCGGCAGAGTACAGGTCAAGGTGATAAAGATGACCGCGGATATTCACAATGTTCCAAAAGTGCTTCACATCACCGAGCCAGCCCTCTACAACGTAGGAATCTATACCCGCCGCATTGCACAGAACCTTTGCCGTCATGGCATAGCCTTCGCTGTTTGCAGTTCCGCTGCCCAGCAAAGCCTCATAGGCCGAACTGCTTCCGTCTGCTGCCGGTCTGCAGCTATTGGCAATGGTGCGGCAGACATGATTTACATCGCCGTAATTGGACATGGTGATCACATCTCGGGTATAGCTTTGCAGTGAGGTGCACATCTCACCTATTTCTTCCTTACCGGCAGGATATTCCAGTTCTATCTCTGTGATTTCCTGTATGGTATTATCCGGAGCGGTATAAGAGTTCACAGTCACCTCAGGACAAACCGGAACACGCACGGGATTGGATCGATAGATTGACTTGACGTAATTCTCTATGCTCTCTTCATCCACATCTGTGGATACCTGCATAACCGCAAGCGAGTCATCACATTTTTCCATCGCCGTACTCAGCAAATTCTGAAGTTCTGTACCGGAGCGGATAGTCACTACTCCCGTGATTTCCTCGGGTGTGCGTCTGTAGGTTATATAGACCTCTATCTCATAGTATGAAACTATTAAGTTTACGCTGTGGGTTATGTAGTCAACAGCGTAAATACCCATGGGTTCCTCGCGGGTAACCTCGAAGCAGACCTTGGATATATCGTCCTCCGGGTCCCCTTTATACTTCTCCGTACGTATTTTGCCATAGGTGGCGGCGCTGTTGATAAGGTTCATCAGCGCATTTTTCATACCGCGATAGTTTTTCACTTCCTGCACAAAGGTCTCGCCCTTGATTTCAAAATACTCGTCAACATAGACCTCTTCACTGCGGTACACCTTATCGAACATGGCATTGCAGCCGGAAAGGAGCAGTGCAAGCACGCAGACGACTGCAATAAGTCTTATTCTGTTTTTCATCTGCACCACCCTTTCCCTATATTGTACTGATTAAAAAATGCTCATCTGTTCTTCACCGCTGTCCTCGGGTTTAAGCAGTGCACCTGCTGCAGGCAGGCTTCTCACGCGGTAACGGGATACGTTCTTTATGGAGGTTTCCTCCAGCCACATAGCTCCGCGAAGTTTGTACTTGGTCTTGAGGGTCATTACCGCCACGCCCTGAGAATCTCTGGTAGATTTGGGGGCAAGCTGGGCGGAGTTGAATATCAGTGCTCTGCCCTCGGTAGAGAACATGGCTATTTCCTTTTCCTCGGTGACAGGGATTATTGTTCTCAGCGGCGACTTATCGGAATAAGCGCCGGTAAGCTTCTTGCGGTTGGTCTTGGTTGCGTAGGACGCCAGCGATACGCGGGCTACCTTGCCGTTTTCAAAGAAGAAGAGAATATTGCCTGTGTAGTCGCCGGGCTGCATGATATAGACTACGTTCTCGCCCTCGTCCATCTGCAGCTTCGCAGGCAGGAATGTACCCAGTGCAGAGGCCTTGGTATCCTCAAACTCGGAAACTCGGGTCTTATATACCTGACACTTATCGGTGAACACCAGCAGTTCGGTGTTGTTGCTGGTCTCGAAGCTGATAAACGCGCCGTCCTCTTCCTTATACTTCTGCTCGCTGTTCATGCGCAGGGACTGAGGAGTGATCTTCTTGAAGTAGCCGTGGCGGGACATGAATACGGTAACCGGATAGTCCGCGACCTCTTCCACCACCTGCATTTCCTCGGCGACCTCATGTTCAAAGACTATGTCGGTCTTGCGGGGCTGACCGTACTTCTTTATAACGTTCTGCAGCTCCTCGATGATTATCTTCTTTATTCTGCCCTTACTCTTTGTAATATCCTCAAGGTCTGCAATTTCCTTTTCGAGACTGTCGGTTTCCTCAACGCGCTTGAGAATATACTCACGGTTGATATTGCGCAGCTTTATTTCTGCCACGTACTCAGCCTGTATCTCGTCGATACCGAAGCCAATCATCAGGTTGGGAATAACATCGGACTCCAGCTCAGTCTCGCGGATTATGCGTATAGCCTTGTCGATATCAAGCAGTATCTTGCCAAGACCCTTGAGCAGATGCAGCTTCTCCTTTTTGCGTGTCAATTCGTAATATACGCGTCTGCGCACGGATTCGATTCGCCATGCGCTCCACTCGTCCAATATCTCGCGCACACCCATTACGCGGGGCATACCTGCGATAAGGATATTGAAGTTGCAGGAGAATGTGTCCATGAGTGGGGTCATCTTGAAAAGCTTCTGCATGAGCTTTTCGGGGTCGGTACCGCGTTTGAGGTCTATGGCCAGCTTAAGACCGCTCAGGTCGGTCTCATCGCGCATATCGGTAATTTCCTTGACCTTACCGTTCTTTATAAGCTCAGCTACCTTATCGATTATCGCCTCGGCGGTAGTGGTATATGGAATCTGGCGGATCTCAATAAGATTCTGATCCTTGATAAACTCCCACTTGGCACGAACCTTGAAGCTGCCGCGGCCTGTATTATATACCTGCTCCATAGCCTCGCGGTTGAATATCAGCTCACCGCCTGTGGGGAAATCGGGGGCCTTGAGGGTTTCAAAAAGATCGCACTCAGAGTCCTTCATAAACTCAATAGTAGTGCGGCACACTTCCTCAAGGTTAAAGCCGCATATCATGCTTGCCATACCGACTGCAATACCCTGATTGGAGGAAACGAGGATATTGGGGAAGGTTGTAGGCAGCAGCTGAGGCTCCTTCATACTGCCGTCATAGTTATCCATGAAGTCCACAGTATCGTGGTCAATATCCTTGAATATCTCAGCACACACGGGCGAAAGCTTCGCCTCGGTATAACGGGAGGCGGCGTAGGCCATATCTCTGGAGTAAACCTTACCGAAGCTGCCCTTGGAATCCACAAAAGGCACCAGCAGTGCCTCGTGACCCTTGGAAAGACGCACCATGGTTTCATAAATAGCAGCGTCACCGTGAGGATTGAGGCGCATGGTCTGGCCGACGATGTTGGCAGACTTTGTGCGGCTGCCGTTGAGCAGGCCCATCTTGTACATGGTGTACAGCAGCTTGCGATGGGAGGGCTTGAAGCCGTCTATTTCGGGAATAGCTCGGGAAACGATTACGCTCATTGCATAGGGCATGTAGTTGGTTTCCAGTGTGTCGGTTATAGACTGCTCCAGCACCTCTGCGCGCAGGCCTTCTACATGGGAGGCGTCCACCTTAGGTGCGCTGTTAACTTCTTTCTTTTTTCTTGCCATCAAAAATTCCAACTTTCCGAAACTGTGCGGCAGGGGCACGCCCCTGCCCTACATTCAATAGGCAAACTCAAAACAATTTCGTAGGGCTGAGGCGCGCCTCAGCCGCTTTTCCGTTTAATTGTTCTTAGTTCAATTATCAATTCTCAATTAATTTAAGAGATGTCTGCCAGATCGAGATATTTATAACCGTTATCTGCGATATGATCCTTTCTTCCCTGAAGGTTATCGCCCAGCAGCAGATCGAACATTTTCGCGGTAGCCTCAACGTCGGAGGGCATGACCTTGATAAGGCGGCGGGTTTCGGGATTCATGGTGGTAAGCCACATCATTTCGGGGTCGTTTTCACCAAGACCCTTGGAGCGGTTGATCGTATACTTGGCGCTGCCTATCTGCTGCAGTATCTCCGTCTTTTCCTTTTCGGAATATGCAAACCAGGTCTTATCCTTGCTGTTTATCTCATAGAGGGGAGATTCGGCTATATACACATATCCCTCGGTAATGAGAGTGGGCGCAAGACGGTATATCATGGTGAGTATAAGAGTTCTTATCTGGAATCCGTCAACGTCGGCATCGGTGCAGATGATTATCTTGTTCCAGCGCAGGTTCTCAAGGCTGAAGGCACTCATATCCTTGGTGTGCTTATTCTGTATCTCAACACCGCAGCCCAACACCTTGATAAGGTCTGTGATTATCTCACTTTTGAAAATTCTGTCATAGTCAGCCTTGAGGCAGTTGAGTATCTTGCCTCGGACGGGCATAATGCCCTGAAATTCTGCGTCGCGGCTGGTCTTTACGGAACCAAGAGCAGAGTCACCCTCAACGATGTATATCTCGCGCTTGGTAACGTCCTTGCTGCGGCAGTCAACGAATTTCTGTATGCGGCTGGTAATATCCACGCTACCCGAAAGCTTCTTTTTCAGGTTAAGACGAGCCTTTTCCGCATTTTCGCGGCTGCGCTTGTTTATCAGCACCTGCTCGGCTATCTTCTCGGCGTCCATGTGGTTCTCGATGAAGTATATTTCAAGACGTTCCTTGAAAAACTCGGTCATCGCATCCTGAATGAACTTATTGGTGATAGCCTTCTTGGTCTGGTTCTCGTAAGAGGTACGGTTGGAGAAACAGTTGGTAACAAGAACAAGGCAATCCTGTATATCAACAAATGTAATCTTGCTTTCGTTCTTCTGATACTTATTCTGTGCCTTGAGGTATGCGTCCACGGCGGAAACAAAGGCGCTTCTTACCGCCTTATCGGGTGCTCCGCCATGCTCCAACCAAGAGGAGTTGTGATAATATTCTATCTTATTTACACGGTTGGAGAACGCCATCGCAGCGGAGATTTTCAGCTTATATTCTTCCTTGTCATCTCTGTCGCGACCCTTGCGCTCAGCCTCCATAAAGAAGGGCAGGGTCATGGAATCCTCGCCGCTTATCTCGGTAACGTAGTCCACAATACCGTTTTCATAGAGGTAATCGGTAGTCTCAAACTTACCGTTCACCTGACGGCGGAAACGGAAGGTTACACCCTGATTGACTACAGCCTGACGCTTAAGCACGTCAATGTAGTATTCGGTAGGAATGTTTATGTCAGTAAAGACTTCTGCATCGGGTTTCCAGCGGGTAAGTGTACCCGTACGCTTTCCCTTCTCCTCAACGAAGCTGAGACCGCCCACATTCTCGCCTTTTTCAAAGTGCAGGCTGTACTTCTTGCCGTCACGCCATACGGTTACGTCCATATATTCGGAGGCATACTGGGTGGCGCAGGCACCCAGACCATTAAGGCCGAGAGAATATTCGTAGTTCTCTCCTTCCTTGTTGTCATACTTGCCACCCGCGTAAAGCTCACAGTAGACCAGTTCCCAGTTATAGCGTTCTTCAACGGGGTTGTAGTCCAGCGGACAGCCGCGACCGAAGTCCTCTACCTCGATGGAATTATCCTCATAGGCAGTGAGAACTATCATCTTGCCATGACCTTCACGCGCCTCGTCTATGGAGTTGGAAAGTATTTCAAAGACAGCATGCTGGCAGCCCTCAAGGCCGTCCGAGCCGAAGATTACACCCGGGCGCAGACGAACTCTGTCAGCACCTCTGAGCAGGGATATACTGTCGTTACCGTAGTTTTCGGAACCCTTTTTCATGAGCTTCCTCCGTTTGAATGTTTGGTATGCAAATCACAAAATATAGTATGCCGCATATTGCGCTGCGTACATCATAGGCATTTAATGCCATTTTTTAATTTATCACAATCAACAGAATAAATCAAGCAAAAATGGCTGCCGGACTATATCCGACAGCCATTATTTTCATACTGCTGCAACATCATGACCGATGCGCTGGATTATGTAACTTTGGACCTCATTCTTATCAATGCCGAGAGCTACGGCAAACTCACCGAAGAGCATGTCCTCGGCTCGCTTCATATAACGCTCATCCATAGCGCCGAACTTTTTCTTTTGCTGGGCGCACAGACGCCTTTTATCGTAAGTGGACAGAATCAGCTCAATAAGCTTGGCGCAATCATAAAGCTTTATGATTGCCTCGTAATGCTCAGACAGCTGGCGCAGCACCTTATTATGGTACGCCTCTGCATGGATATTGGGTATGGTATCGATAAGCTTCTCAGCATCTTCCCTGCTTATCACAGGACGCATGGGAATTTTATCGTTATCCACAGGAGTGGAGACGGAGCAGGTCTGGTAGATGGGTTTGAGCACATAAAACTGAGCCTCGCCTGCGCCCTTGGGCAGAACACGCGTTTCAACAGCTTCTACACGGCAAACACCCATGCTGCCGTATACTATCAAATCACCTATCGCGAAAATGCTACCACCTCCCGTTCAGCAAAATAAAAAATGCAGTTCTGACAACCAGACTTACATTCGTCAGAACTGCACGCTGTATAATTATTTTACCACTTTTTGAGAGTTTTGCAAGTATTTTGCATCATTTTGTATTATCTTTGTATTTTTTAAACAAAATAGTAAGTATGTCTCGACGGGTAATTATGCCAATAAAGGAGTCTACATCGTCAATTACGGGCACGTAATTCTGGTTCAACGCCCGCTCAAAAAGGTACTCCACCGGCTCGGTTATCCTTACGGGCGGATTGCGTCCCGCCTCCACAAGGTCGCGGATATACACGTCCTCAAGGGAACGTATATCAATCTTTTCCGTGATGGTCTCGGTGTTCTCGCCGCCCACTATGTACCAAAGCAGGTCGCCCTCTTTTATGGTGCTGTAATATTTACCCTCGCGGGTTATCACCGGTATTGCGGTGTAGCCGTGGCGGCACATTTTTTCAAGAGCCTGGCGCACGGTGAAATCATCGTAAAGGTATTCGACTTCAACCTTAGGCTTCAAA
>JAFXFT010000032.1 GCA_017513385.1 Oscillospiraceae bacterium
CGCAGAAGCGGCAGAAATGCAGCTTGAGCGCCTTATGGCTGAAAACGCCGCCCTCCGCGCCGACCTTACCACCCGCCGTGAAACTCAGCGTCAAAGCTACATCCCCCGCCCCCTTGACTATGCAGAATACGCAACCCGTAAGATTTATATTGAAGCACTGCTTCTTGATGCGGGCTGGACTTTGGGCAAGGATTGCATATCAGACGTACATCTTGAGCTCGGCGAGGCGGATTACATACTCTATGGCAGCGACAATCTGCCGCTGGCCATCATTGAGGCCCGCCGCAGCTGCGTGGACATAGCCAAGGGCAGACAGCAGGCGGAGCTTTGCGCTGACCTCCTTGAAAAGGAACACGGCCGCCGCCCGGTGATATTCCTTTCCGACGGCTTCGACATATACATCAATGACGGCAGCGAACGCCGCATTGCGGCATTCTATTCCCGTACTGACCTTGAGCGCAGGCTCACCCTCACCGCTGCCCCCCTTGCAGGTACAAAACCGGCATCCGGCATTGCAGACAGAAAATATCAGAGTGAGGCGGTCAGCGCCGCCTGCAGGGCATATGACAGCGGTCAGCGCCGCGCCCTGCTTGCCATGGCCTCAGGCTCCGGCAAGACCCGCATAGCCGCGGCGATCTGCGAACTCATGCTTCGCCTCGGCAGAGTTAAAAACATTCTCTACCTCGCAGAAAACAGCACCCTTGCCGCTCAGGCTAAGGACAATTTTTCCCGCATTCTGCCCGACCTTCCCGCCGCCAACTTGTGCTGCAGCGACGGCGATGCGCCGCTGATATTCTCCACATGGCAGGCCATGGCGGAGAATATAGACAGCCTTGAAAACGAACAGGGACGCATATTCACCTGCGGACGTTTCGACTTTATCGTATGTGACGAGGCTCACGGCGAAGCCGCAGAAAAGTACCGCGACGTTTTCAACTACTTTGACGCGCCCATGCTGGGCATGACCGTGGCGCTCTCCGACGCCATAGACGCTTCGATATACGAGCTTTTCGGAATTGACGGCGCTCAGCCCACCTACAGCTACGATATGGCATTGGCTGTAAAGGACGGCTTCCTTGTGGATTTCCGCATAGCCGAGGCGAAGGTAAAGTTCATAAGCCACGGCATCCACTATAATCAGCTTTCCGCCGAGGATAAGGCGGAATACCGCATGACCTTTGCCCCCGATTCCGCTGTTCTGCCCCACAGCATCAGCGCCTCCCTGCTCAACCGCTGGGTATTCAACGCCGATACTATCCGCGAGGCGCTGGGCGTTGTGATGAAAAATGCCGTTTACGTGAACAAGGGCAGGAAAATAGGCAAAACCATTATTTTTGCCGCCAACGATAAGCACGCGAATATGATTTTCAGTATTTTCCGCCAGATGAATCCCCGTCTTACAGGCTACGCAAAGGTCATAACTAATGACACCCGCGACACGCAGGAAATACTTTCCCGCTTTGCTGACCCTAACCGCCTGCCCCAGATAGTCATTGCCCCTGCCGCATTGGACACTGGCGTTGACCTGCCCCATGTGGTCAATCTTGTATTTTTCCGCAAGGTCACCGATAAAGCCCGCTTTTGGCAGATGATAGGTCGCGGAGCCCGACCCTGCAAGGCGCTGTCGAAAAATCAGCCCAAGAGCATTTTCCACATTTTCGACCTCTGCGGTAACTTTGAATATTTCCGCAGCAGCATGGACAAAGCCTCGCTGCCCCTGCCCGCAGAGCTTTTCACCCTCAAGGCAAAGCTGGTACAGGCGCTGCAGGCACCCCAGCATCAAACGGACGAACTGAGCGAGCTGCGCCGCACGCTTACCAAGGAGCTGGCAGCGGAAACGGCGGCGCTTAATCGCAGCAGCTTTGCTGTGCGCCAGCATCTGCGCTACGTGGAATTTTACTCCGAGGCGGAGCACTATACGCCCCTCACAGATGAGGACATAGACCTCATTGCCGCCGAGCTCGCTCCGCTGATACGTTCCGACGAGCAGGAGGATATTCTGCTGGTACACCGCCTTATATACCGGCAGCAGCTGTCACTGTTGGAGGGCAGCGAAAACCGCGAGGTTCACGCACTGCTCAGTAAGCTCCTTCCCGATTACGAAAACACAGACGTAGCCGCCTGGGAGCGCCTGCGCCGCAGCCTTGACCTGAGCCTGCCCGACGCCCCCATCGTCACCGATTTCGACGACGAGGTGCTCTCCGTGAACTGGCAGGGCAGCGGTCTGTGACGCGGTAAAAACATTGACTTAAACCGATTTCAATGATAAAATCAAAACATAAATTTTAAAATACGGAGGTTCCTACTATGGGAGATTATCTGAAGGGTAAAGTTGCCATTGTCACCGGCTCCGGTCAGGGCATCGGCAGAGCAGTTGCAAAGGCTCTGGCTGCACAGGGCTGTAAGGTTGTAACCAACAACCGCGCCCCCTGGGACGGCGTTATCCCCATCGACGAAGAAAAGTTCAGCAAGATCAGCAAGGAAATGCAGGAATGGGCTCTGCAGGAGTACCCCAAGTACTACGGCGACGCCGAGCGCACCGCTGCCGACATTATCGCAGCAGGCGGCGAGGCAATTGCCGTTTACGGCGACATTTCCGAGTTCGAGACCGGCAAGAAGCTGGTTGACGCCGCTATTGAAAAGTGGGGTCACATCGACATCGTTGTAAATATCGCAGCCGCTTTCGGCTTCAGCCCCGTTGAGAAGATGCCCAGAAGCATGTGGGACCGCGTAAACACCGTTAAGCCCACCGGCTACTTCTACGTTATCCGCCACGCAGTTCAGCACATGATCGACCAGAAGTGGGGTCGTATCATCAACTGCGCTTCTCCCGCATGGACCGGCGGCACTCTCCGCCAGTGCGAGTACTGCGCCTCCAACGCAGGCGTTGTCGGCATGACCTGGGGTCTGGCTGCCGAGCTGCAGGAATACGGCATCACCGCCAACACCTTCGCTCCCGCCGCAAAGACCCGCGCTTCCGTTGACATGGAGATCTACAACAACATGGAGAAGGAAGAGACCAACACCATCGGCGGCGCACCCGAGATCAGCTATGACGGCACCGAGGCTCCCGAGAACTTCGCCGACTTCATCGCATGGCTGGCAGGCGACGAGGCTGCCGACGTTACCGGTCAGGTATTCATGACCATGGGCAAGTTCATCGGTCGCTACAGCATTCCCACCATCGCCGGCGCAATGTTCGCCGACGGCGCTCAGTGGACCGTTGAAGAAGCAGGCAAGAAGGCTGAAAACCTCTTCAAGCCCATGCCCGCTCCTCCCTTTGGTGCTCCCCCCGCAGAATAATATTTGCTTATAAACCAACAGCCGAAGAGCAAGGCTCTTCGGCTGTTTAATTTTGTCCAAAACGATATACGAGAAACTACAGATAGCCTTCTCCCTTGAGGAGAAGGTGTCAACGAAGTTGACGGATGAGGGTCTGCCGAAGGCAGCTATGTGCTGCACTATGACAACCCACCATTTTATCCGCTTGCGCGGATTCCCCTCCTCAGTCAGCTGCGCTGACAGCTCCCCCTCCAGGGGGAAGCCTCCACCACAAGCATCACGAGTGTATCTGCAATATCTTAAATTACACCCACGAGAGTTCTCGGCAATTCGCAAAAAACAGGGAAATATTTTTCAATGCCGTTGACCCTGCCGCCGGTTGATATTATACTATTAGAAACCACGAGAGAAAGGAGCGCCGCCATGGAAGCTCGTAAAAAGCTTGCATATATCGACCTGCTGCGAAGCTGCGCCATGTACATGGTAATCGCCCTGCACTGCGTTACGGGCTACATTGGCAATACCGGCATTTTCGCGACCCGGACATGGTGGCTGTGCAGCGTAATAAACGGCATAGGCCGAATGGGCGTGCCAATATTTTTCATGATAAGCGGTCTGCTTGCCCTTTCCGACAGCCGCACCCTTGATATAAAGACTTTCTATAAAAAGAGATTTTCCAAAATTCTTATTCCTTTTATCTTTTGGGACGTAGTGTATTTCCTGCTTACCTGCCTTGCAAACAACTCCGTTCCCGACATCGTCATTTTCTTCCGCGAGCTGCTTCGTACGGGCAGCAAATACCACCTTTGGTATGTCTATCAAATTCTCGCCCTTTACCTGCTCGCCCCCTTTATAAAGAAAATCGTCGATGCCTGCACTAAAGGCGAATTGCTGGTTTTCCTTGTGATAGTCCTCCTGCAGCCAACCCTCTTCCGCTTCATCAACACAGTTCAGTCTGCCGTGACTATATCCCCCTTTCTCGCTCTTGTGGAGGGATACGTGGGCTATTTCCTTGCAGGCTACATTCTCGGCACATGGACTTTTTCCCGCGGGCAGAAGGCTGTCATTTACGTTTTGGGTGCACTGGGTCTTTTCCTGAACATTTTCGGCAACTATTTCATTTCCACCCCCCAGCATATACTGACATACTTCACCGAGGGCTACTCCCTTTCCCATTATCTCTGCGCAGGCGCACTGTTTCTGCTGGCACGTGAGCTGTTTGAAAAGTGCTCCGCCTCCAAGCCTTTGGCTGCTTTGGCTAAAATCTCCTATGGAGTATATCTGGCTCACCCCCTGTTCCTTGACCTATATTTCAATCTGCCCCTTGCAGACCTTACTCCGGCCCTCACCATTGTCGCCAAATTTATTTTCGCATCTGCAGCAACCACGATTTTTGTCTGGCTGCTTTCAAAAATACCGGTACTTCGCCGGTTGATATGATTTTGGAGGAATCCTTATGTCCGACACTATTGCAGCTGTTTCCACCCTTATGGGGCGCAGCGCCATTGGCATATTAAGAATGAGCGGCGACGATGCCATCGACATTGCCGCAAAAGTATTCAAGCCCGATAACGGCAAATTACTGGGCGAATGCGGCACCCGCCGCATGATAAACGGTCAGTTTTATGGCGAGGGCGGCGAGGTCATCGACCAGTGCGTCGCTGTATTCTGCCGCGCGCCTCACAGCTACACCGGCGAAAACACCGTAGAGCTTCAGTGCCACGGCTCGCCTACCGTCCTCACTGCAGGTCTGCGCAGCCTTTTTGCGGCAGGCGCTCGTCAGGCTACCCGCGGCGAGTTCACAAAGCGCGCTTTTCTCAATGGCAAGCTTGACCTTGCTCAGTCCGAGGCAGTCATTGACCTTATTGATGCAGAAACAGAGGAAATGATGCGCAATGCAG
>JAFXFT010000002.1 GCA_017513385.1 Oscillospiraceae bacterium
ATCGGCAACTGGCGCAGCGATTGGGAAGTCGGTAACAGCGTCCACTTCGGTATCCTCGAAATGGAGGGCGTAACCGCTCCCGCTATCCGCCGCCATGAGTTCACCACCGACCTGGTCGGCAAGTCCTTTGCGTGGATCTACAGCGAGAAGATGAGCTCCATCCATGTTTACTCTTCTCCCGAGTCCTACTCCTGGACCATCTTCCTTGAGGGCGGCGCAGGCGGTATGATGTGGAGCTCTCCCTGCTTCTACGTCAAGCTCCGCGAGGACGCTTACCTCTTTGCATGGGTAGAAGAGAAGTGCAACGGCAGCCAGGGTCTCATGGTATTCAACCCCAGACTCATGCATGACGCGGGCTACTTCTTCCACGCTGACGAAAACGGCCTGAGCCTTACCACCCTCGGCGCATACGCAAGAACCTGCGGCGACTTCGATATTATGAAGTACTTCGAACTGAAGAACCGCGGCTGATAGAAACAATAATCCCCGGACGGAAACGTCCGGGGATTTCGCTTTTATTCTGCTGCTGCCTTTATTTTTTCATAGATTTCGGGCAGATTTTCCTCCATGTTGAAGGATTTCATGTCGGGACCTGTCCAAATGTGGAATGTGGTAGCTTCGGCGACAATATTGCCGTTATACCATGTTTCGTAGCGCAGTTCCAACTTCTTGGGGGCGTAGGAAACGATGGAGGTCTTTACCGTTACCTGACCGGGGTAGGTGACAGGGGAACGGTACTGCATGTGCAGGTCTACCATGGGTGGGTTGATGCCGAGAGCATCTGCATCGGAGAAAGAGAAACCCATTTTTGCAAAAAAGTCCATGCGGGCAATTTCATACCATATTGCATATACCGAATGGTGCACTATACCCATTCTGTCGCAGTCGGGATAGCGTACGTCGATAGTTGTTTCACTGATTAACATTGTTTTCACTCCCTTTGCTGTGATTTTACCAAAGGGAGGACTTTTTTTCAAGCTATTCCACAATTTCGCCCAGAACATCTGCCATGCAGTGAGCGAAAAGCCGCGCGGCTGTTTCCGCCTCAGCAAGAGTGTTGCCGTCTGTGCCTACCTCCAAGAGCAGATAACCCGGGGCTGCATGCTGATTGTAGCGCTGGTCGGAAACCAAAATGGGGCGGGCAAGTCCGGGGTGCGTTTCTGCCATGCTCTGCTGCAGGCGAAGTGCCAGCTTCATGTTTTCCTTCCAGTTTGGAAAGCTTAAACCCGCTTCGCCGGTGGCGGCGATGAGCATGAGCTGGGAGCTTACTTTACCGTCGGGAGTTATATATTCCGTGCGGTATACCGTGCCGTCCTCGCTTGTGGCGGAGTCACGATGCAGGTCGATAATGACCTTTATGGTGGGATACTTTCGCAGATATTCTTCGACTGCGTCCAAAGAGCGGGAGTACGATCCGCTGTAGGAAGGATAGTCGTAAAGTTTGCAGTCGTGGATAACAGTAAGACCACGGGCGGAGAGCTCGCGGGTAAGTACCTCGCCTACCTGTACCACATTTTTTGTGGTGTCTGTGGTGCGGGAGACATCGGTTTCTTCATATGCCCCACCTTCCTGCGAGTATGCCTCACTGCCGTGGGTATGGAGAATGAGCACCTGCGGTGTACCGACCTTGAGAGTGTAGGTAAGTGGTTCGGCAAGTAACCGTTGGGTGTCGATTTCGAATGAGGTTTTGTTTTTAATTGCAGGCTCATCTGCGTCACTGTCAGCGGGCAAAGTGTGGAACAAGGCGGTCTGGGTTGCGTCGGATTTCAGCATAAGTGGTTTCTTGGACTGTGGAGAGGTGGCAGGTGCGGCGCTTTCACTGCTGATAACCGCCGAGTCGGGCTCTGGCAGTGAGCCGCCGAGAAGAGCGGCGGTGAAGCGTTCGTTTGTGCCAAGCTCCCGCAGGACGGTTTGGGCTGCTGTAAGCGTAGCGGGGGAGAATATAATCCGCAGAACAACGGCAAAAGCCGCCAGCAGTATGAATTTCTGAAAAAATCCTTTCATAAGTATGCCTCCGGGCGGTAAAAGTTCAATGTTTGTTCAATATATATGTCTATCCGCCGCTTGTAAGAACCAAAAATCTGTGATACAATAATCTGTACGATTTTATTGATTAAGGAGATATAATTATGATTTCTTATAAGACTCATGGTACATGTTCCATGATGATCAACGTCGAGCTGGACGGAGATATCATCAAGCACGTTGAATTCATCGGAGGCTGCCCCGGCAATGTCGCCGGCCTTGCAAAGCTGGTTGAAGGCAGACCTGCCGAAGAGATAATCGGCCGCGTAGAGGGCATCACCTGCGGCCGCAAGCCCACCTCTTGCCCCGACCAGCTGGCAAAGGCTCTCAGACAGGCTCTCGCTCAGCAGGCATAAGGAGAAACTTAAATGTGGCAGAAGTTTAAAGCGCTTTTCGGCGCGCAGGACATGACTGTCGGCAATCCCACAAAGGCTCTGCTGAAGTTTGCCCTGCCCATGCTCATAGGTAATATTGCCCAGCTGCTTTACAGCACTGTGGACTCCATTATCGTAGGCAAATACGTTGGCGACCTTGCGCTGGGTGCTATCGGCGTAAGCGGTCCCATCGTAAATATGTTCCTTATCCTTTTCATGGCCGTCGGTACCGGCGTAACCGTCATGGTAGCTCAGTACTTCGGCGCAAAGGACTATGAGAAGCTGGGTACCTCCATAGGTAACTCTATCACACTCATTCTCATCTCCGTGGTTATAATCACCGGTTTGGGCATACCTCTTTCGGCGCCCCTGCTGAGAGTAACCAACACTACCGCCGATATTTTCGACATGGCGCATATCTACCTTGTCATCATGTTCATCGGCGCATTCGGCAACGGCTTCTATAACATCATCTCCGGTATTCTTCGCGGACTTGGTGAGTCGGTATTCCCTCTGCTCGTACTGCTGGGTACTACGGTTGTGAACATTGCCCTTGACCTGCTGTTCGTCTGCGTATTCAACTGGGGTGTAGCAGGCGCAGCGTGGGCAACAATTATCGCCCAGACCCTTTCCGCCCTTGCCTGCCTGATTAAGCTTTTCATGATGAAGGACATCGTGAAGCTGAATCTTAAGATGCTTAAGCCCGTAGGCTTCTATACCAAGAAGATAATCGTGCTTGGCCTGCCCTCCGGCATAGCACAGGGTATACTCTTCGTATCCATTCTGTTTGTGCAGAGCCTTATCAACAGCATGGGCAGCATGGTAGTTGCCACTACCACAGCCGTTATGCGTGTTGACTCTTTCGCAATGCTGCCCTGCCAGACCTTCAGTATGGCTGCGTCTACCTTCACCGGTCAGAATATGGGCGCTAACCGCATGGACCGCGTGCGCAAGGGTACAAAGGCCGTTGTGCTCATGTCTCTTGGCGTGTCCATCGTGCTGGTAGCGCTGCTGCTGGTCTGCGGTAAGTTCGCGCTCGGCTGGTTTACCGATACTCAGGCTGTTATTGACCTCGGCTACCGCATGATATGCATAATGTCCGTTGCCTATGTTGTAATGGCATTCATGCAGGGCTTCAGCGGCGTTATGCGCGGCGCAGGCGATACTATGGCAGCAATGTGGATAACCATCTGCATCAATGTAGTTGTACGTATCCCCACTGCATACATATTTGCTCACTTTACCAAGAGTGCCGAATGGCCCACAGGCAGCCCCGATTCCATCTATGCCTCAATGGTCGTTGCATGGGTTGTCGGCGCAATAATCACCATCGCCTACTACAGCACCGGCAGATGGAAGAAGAAGGCTCTTGTTCAGGTGACAGAATAATCCTTTCAGGAGGGTTTCCATGTATAAGAAAGTAAAAATGAACTATATGAAGCTGGTCGCACCTCTTACGGCAGCGCTGCTGGTGCTTGCTGTTGTTATCCTGCTTATTACCGGCTTCGGTATACGTTATGGCGTTACCACTTCCGTGCCCGTGAATAATATCCCCGAAAACGAACTGCTTGGCGCCTGCGCACAGCTTCGCGTAAACGAGATCGAGGGTACTTTTGCCCGTAAGGGGCATCAGGTTGAGGAAGGTCAGGAAGTTGACATCATCGAGCGCTTCTGTATGGTGCAGCTGGATAGCGGAAAGTATCTTGGCGTGCATATATCCGACGAGGACGATCTGCATGCAGTTGAGCAAATGTCCGCAGCTATTGAGCAGTTTGGTCTTGAAGAAGCCAAGGCAATGGATTTCGGCGTTATCCGCGGCACTGTCAATGAGATGAGCGAAGAGCTTTACACCATCTTCTGCAGCTGGGGCGACGAATATGCTGCGGACGAACTTGTGGCCAACGAGTACGAAGATGTGCTCCTGCCCCTCATGCTGGATATAAACTATTACGGCAGATTCCATCAGAGTATATGCATAGTCCTTACTGTCATTGCTATTGTGCTGGCCGTGCTTGGCATAGCTCTCTTCGCATCTTCCTTCACCAGCGCATGGGATAAGCCTGTGCGCCAGGAAATGAAGAAGGTTGGCAGGGAAGAACTTGAAGCAGAATTCAAGGAAGCTCATGAGTTTGCCGGAAAGCTCTATCTTGGCAAGAAACATATCTGGTGCTTCCAGAAGCTTTCCACCGATATTTTCAATACAGCTGATGTCATTTGGGCATACGCCCGCAGCCGCCGTCTTGAAGGCGGAAAACTGACATGGTATCTGGTAATGAAAACTGGCGACAAGCGCGAATACAGCGTTCACCTTGGTGAGGCTGCCAAGGTCAAGGAGGCGGAGGATACGCTCAA
The DNA here is from genome assembly GCA_017513385.1 of Oscillospiraceae bacterium. Lineage (GTDB taxonomy): Bacteria > Bacillota > Clostridia > Oscillospirales > Oscillospiraceae > RGIG6375. The sequence goes on from JAFXFT010000002.1 coordinate 4,752, forward strand.
GACTATGGTCAAACCCCTCTGCACCGGGTTCGACAAGGAAAAGCAGAAGCTTTACGATAAGGATATTGCCACCTTCCGCGCCAAGACCAAGAACGGAACCATATAAAATACTTTTCCCCGAAAAACGGTATGTTTTTCGGGGAAGTTTTTTCAACTGCGTTGAACTTGTAAATGAGATGAGGTATAATCAAAATATCGAATCCTATAAAGGAGGCATTAATATGAAAAGATATACATGGCTTGTTTTGATATTGTGCCTTGCGCTGCTGGCAGGCTGCGGAATACTTGACGATCCCAAGCCCACGGCAACACCCGACGAACCGTCGCAGAGTACCACTGACCCCAATCCTGCGGAAAGCGGACAGCCGTCCGACGGAATAAATCCCGAGCCTCCCGACCTTGCCGACCGCAAGCCGGTGGAGAGCAGGGAACCTGCGGTTATCATAGTTCCCGACGAGGAGAATGACCGTCCGCCCGAGGTAACGGCTGCACCCGAAAATACCTCCACGCCCGAAAATACTGTCAGTTCCGCTCAGCGCGCTGTTGATTCAGTAAGAAGTGACGCTGCGGGCAGCGTTCTTGCCGTTGGGTTCCTCGGCTATGTGGAGGGCAGCTACGCAGAGGTTATGGACTACCTTGCAGATGAGGGCTATTTTGTCCGTTATCCCTTCCTTGAGGAAATCGGCAAAGATCGCTTCTGCGAAAACGCAGGCGGCGAGGTTTATGTGGTTCTGCCCGTAGACCCCAATGCGTCAATCAAGGTCAATACCTACGATATGACCGATGCCGATGGCTACAGCTTGTCCAAGGGCAGTGAGCTTTACAGCGGCAAGGGTCAGCCTGTGCTGCTCCATGGAAATGTGAGCGACATCATGGCCAACCTTATAGTGAGCGTTAATCAAAACGGAAAGACACTCGAATATGCTCCCTATCTCAGCCTTGAAAACGGCGAACTGGGGGTTGAAAGCGGCATATATGACTGTTCTCCCTATGAACTTATAAAATATCCCGTTCCCGAGGCAGGCGAGTTCTGCGGTGAGTGGTACGCCCGCGAGGCGGACTCCAGCGGTGAGCTCCGTGCAATCAAGCTTATTCTTGAAGAGAATGGCGCGGTCCACTTCAACTACGGCATTCCCTATAGGGAGGTGCTGGAGGTCTTTGAAGGCAGCTGGCGCGCGGAGGGTGATATTCTTAGCCTCACCATGTACGGCGGTCCTATTTCCGATGACGGAACCTATGAGTATGACTACTGCCGCAATCTGGAGGTGCAATTCCGCTGGGAGAAGCAGGGCATTGCACTGGTTTGTGAGCCTTGGGGCGGCGATACGCTTCTGCCCGGTGCCTACGGCGAATGGGTCACTTTCCGTCCCTTCGATTCCTTCCTGCTTAGCGGCACATGGAACGCCGACGGAGGCTATTGCCTGCAGCTTAAAGAAAACGCCGGCTGTACGTATAGCATAACCGATGCAAGCGGCAGCCTGCTGGCTGAATATGACGGATGGTGGAGCTATCGCACAGGACAGATAACGCTGTCTGTGAATATGTGCGGCGGCAGCCGATACGAGGCAGGCGAGCACGGCCAGATAGCCGGTACGTACAGAGAAGAGCACAACGCTCTCAATGAAATGCTGATTACCCATATCTCCGGTACATCTCTAACCGATGACATGGAAAACGGCAGCAGCGTGATATTCAAGAAACAGTGATGAAATGAAAAGAGGACGGCAATCGCCGTCCTCTTTCTCGAAATTATTTACATGAATGCAGGAGGTGACAAGGTGCAGCTTTGGAATATTTATCACCATGAAATACCGACATTTCTTGCGGAGGCCGCTCGGACAACTGCAATGCAGCGGCTTAATGATATAGGCATGAACTGCGGGTGTGAGTATACAAGTTTTCCGATATTTGCGAATATTGAACCATATTCGCGCTACGACCATAGTATGGGTGTTGCACTGATTGTGTGGCACTTTACCGGCGACATGATGCAGGCAATGTCCGGCTTATTGCATGACATTGCAACACCGGCTTTTGCGCATGTGATAGATTTTCTGAATGAAGACCACATGACCCAGGAAAGCACGGAGCAGGGAACTGAAAACATAATCAGCAGTTCGGTGGAACTATGCGAAGTGCTGCGGAGATATGATCTTTCTCTACAGACTGTTGCAGATTACCATGTATATCCGATTGCGGACAACGAGTCACCTAAGCTTTCAGCTGATAGGCTGGAATACACACTTGGTAATGCGGTGAATTATGGCATAATTACGCGGGAAGAAGCAGCTGTGCTCTATGGAGATTTGGCTGTAGGAGAAAATGAATGCGGCGAAACGGAACTGGTGTTTAAACATGCAGAAATTGCACGTGCTTTTGCAGATGCTGCGTTGGAATGCTCCAAAATATATGTCGCGGATTCAGATAGATATGCTATGCAGAGCCTTGCAGAGCTTTTGAAATGCGCCATTGAGAGGGATATCATTTCGGAAACGGATTTGTATCTACAGGAGCGGGATGTTATTACTAAGCTGAAGCAATCGTCATTATCTGACTGTTGGGAGCAATTCTGCAATTACAGTGAGATAATTTGCAGCGAAACGCCTGAAGAAGGCGGCAATTGGCTGTGCGTTTCGGCAAAGAAGCGCAGCATAGACCCATATGTTATGGGCACCGGACGTGTATCGGAAATATTTGCGGACTTTAGTGAGCAACTGTGTAAATTCCGTGAATCCGGACAGGATTATTGGATAAGTGCAAGATGACACGGTTTCTCGTCGTTGCCGCGCCATATAAAAGAAAAAGCACCCTAAAGGTGCTGCTTCTTTTATGGTGCCGGCGGTGGGACTACGAGTCGCTTCGCTCCCTGCATAAGTTCCGCCGAGCCAATCGAGCGTCGCCTGAGGCTCGCTCTCTTGGGGCGTCACTTATCGAACCGCGGTTTCTCGTCATTGCCGCGTCATATAAAAGAAACAGCACCCTAAAGGTGCTGTTTCTTTTATGGTGCCGGCGGTGGGACTCGAACCCACACGATGTTGCCACCAACGGATTTTGAGTCCGTCACGTCTACCATTCCATCACGCCGGCTTATTGGTGGGTTACAGTATACAATAAAGCGGACAGTAATGCAAGTATTTTTAAAAAATTTAAATATTACCCTACCATTTATGGGGCAGATGTGGTATTATAAATTGATGACTAATATCCAAAAGGAGGGTGGGCTATGCAGGCGATATTCAAGCGGACGGCGATATGCTTCGCGCTGCTGTTTGTGCTGTTTTTTTCCGGTTGCATGAGCAGCAATATCGATGAGCTGCTGCGCCTTCCTCAACCCTCGGAGGAGTATCTTGACCTGCAGGACAAGATAGACGAGGTCATCGCTTCCGGCGCGGTTTATTCCGCCCCAACCTCCGGCTCTTACCGCCAGTCCGTGCAGCTGCATGACATCAACGGCGACGGAGTAAGCGAGGCGCTGGCATTCTTCAATGTGTCCGGCGAGAAACCGCTGAAAATATATGTTTACCGCAATTTTTCCGGTGAATATGAAAATGTCGCCGTTATCGACGGCGACGGTACAGCCATCGAGAGTATCAGCTACGCCGATATGGACGGCGACGGCTGGACGGAAGTAATTGTGGGCTGGAAAATGGGCGCTGATGTGCAGATGCTCAATATCTATTCTCTCAAGGGCTTTACGGTTTCCTCTGTTGCTGCAACGGACTATACCGAGTATCTTGCTGCGGACCTTACGGATGACGGCAGCAGCGAGGTAATGGTTATCCGCCATAACAGAAGCGAGTTATCCGGCAGTATTACAGCCTATGCCATGAGCAGCGACGGCGAGATAATAAGCTCCGAAGCCCGCCTTTCGCAAGGTGTAGAGAATATATCCAAGGTCACAATGGGTAAGCTTACCGTCAATACTCCCGCGCTTTTCGTGGAAAGCGTATATGACGGAACCGGGCTTATAACCGATATTTTCATGGGAGTTGATGACCGTATAGCCAATATATCCGCAGACGATACTGGAGTAAGCAGTCAGACTTTGCGTTACTATACGGTATACTGCCGCGATATTGACAGCGATGGTGTCATGGAAATTCCTATTCCCCGCACTCTGCCCAGCCAGGGCGGAACCAGCTACCGCTCTCTGGACTGG
>JAFXFT010000033.1 GCA_017513385.1 Oscillospiraceae bacterium
ACCTGTGAGTTGACCGCGTTTGCTCGCTGAGCTGCTGCGATAGCCTTGTTCGTGCCAAGCGTTTTTTCGGTGGCAAGCAGCTGACGGTTCAGATTGCTTTCGTCGAAGCTGTCGCCGTCCACGGCGGTTATCGCACCTACGCCCATGCGCAGCAGATTTTCGATTATATATCCGCCCAACCCGCCGCAGCCGAGAACGAGGACTTTTTTGCCCTTGAGGGTATCCTGCTCTTCTGGGGAGATGGCGGGGATATTTCTTGAGTAACGCAGATCCATTTTTTCAGCTCCTTTGCTGATATTATTATAAACCGCGGAAGGAAGGTATGCAATATGCTGACGGTCAAAACCCCGGATGAGGTGTTTGAAGTCATGAAAGAATCGTTTGCGGCATGTCCTGTGAGCGAGCGCGTACCCCTGTCTGCCGCTCTCGGAAGAGTTCTTTTCAGCGCGGTGGAAAGCAGGGAATATGTGCCCGGATTCGACCGCTCCACCGTTGATGGCTACGCTGTCCGCGCCGCAGATACCTTCGGCTGCTCCGATGCAATTCCCGCCCTGCTGGCATTGCAGGGGGAGGTAAACATGGGCGAAGCCGCCGCTGAAAAACTGCAAAACGGCAGCTGCATCTACGTTTCCACCGGCGGAGCAGTGCCGAAGGGCGCAGACGCGGTGGTTATGATAGAGCATACGGAAGATTACGGTGACAGTACTATAGGCATAACTAAGGCCGTTGCTCCCGGAGAGAATCTTATTTATAAAGGTGACGATGTTTACCCCGGAAAGCCTGTGATTTCCGCAGGAAGACTAATCGCCGCGCAGGATATAGGCGCGCTGGCTGCCATGGGCATAACTGAGGTTGAAGTCTGCCGCAGACTCGCAGTTGCCATAATTTCCACAGGCGACGAGCTGGTGTCTGCCGATGAAACGCCCGCAGATGGACAGATTCGCGACCTTAATTCGCCAATGCTGGCGGCAATGGTCACTCAGGCGGGCTGCGAGCCCCGCTGCTATGGTATCGTTCCCGACGATACAGAGAAACTAAGCGCAGCGCTGGATAAAGCACTAAAGGAATGCGACGTGGTGCTTATTTCCGGCGGCAGCAGCGTAGGCGCAAAGGACGCAACCGATGAGGTTATAGAGTCGAAAGGTGAGGTGCTGTTCCACGGCATTGCCATGAAGCCCGGCAAGCCCACCATATTGGGCAAAGTCGGAATGAAACCCGTTTGGGGCTTACCCGGACACCCTGTTGCGGCGTTTTTGGTGGGACATATATTCGTAAGACCTCTGCTGGCGCAGCTAATGGGCAGGGAAGTGAAAACATACACCATGCCCGCTCAGCTTACCGAATCCGTAAGCGCCAACCACGGCAGAGCCCAGTATAACGGCGCGCACCTTGTTTTCTGCGACGGTGAGTGGTACGCTCAGCCGGTGCGCGGAAAATCCGGACTAATCGCCACCCTTGCGGATACTGAGGGATATTTCTGCATTCCTCGCGATAAAGAAGGCGCAGCAGCAGGGGAGATAGTTTCCGTAACCCTTTACAGCATTGATTGACGGAGGAAAACCATGGCATTCAAATATCTTACAAACGTACCCTTGCAACAGGCGAGGGAGGACTATATAGCCGCCCTTATGGAGCAGGGCTTTGCCCCGGAGGCGGAGACCGTACCTGTGCAGGAGGCAAACGGGCGCATAACCGCCGAGGCGGTCTATGCTCATATCTGTGCGCCTCATTATCCTGCCAGTGCTATGGACGGTATCGCGCTGGCTGCCCGCAGCAGCTTCGGCGCAACGGAGACAACTCCCGTTACCTTGCAGCCCGATGAGTTTACCGTGGTTGATACCGGCGACCCCGTTCCCGCCGATTGCGACGCGGTCATTATGGTGGAGGATCTTGTGTATAACGAGGACGGCTCGCTGCGTATTTACGCGCCTGCTGCACCCTGGTAGCATGTGCGGCAGATAGGTGAGGATATTTGCGCAGGTGAAATGATACTGGGTGCCAATATGCGCATAACGCCCTCGGCGATCGGCTCTCTGCTGGCAGGCGGTATACTTGAAGTATCCGTTCTGCGCCGCCCCGTAGTGGGCATTATACCCACCGGCGACGAGGTGGTGCAGCCTACTGCAGACCCCAAGCCCGGAGACGTTCTTGAGTTCAATTCCTCCATTTTGCAGCTATGCTAAACGACTGGGGCGCGGAAACGAAGATTTTCCCCATAGTACCCGATAAGCTGGAGGCGATAAAGCTTGCCGCGCAGGCAGCACTCGACAGCTGTGATGCCGTTGTTGTCAATGCGGGCTCGTCCGCAGGACGTGAGGATTTTTCTGCCGAGGTTATAGGAGAACTGGGCACAGTACTCTATCATGGCATCGCAATTAAACCCGGCAAGCCGGCCATTCTCGGATACAGCGGCAGAAAACCAATTCTCGGCGTTCCCGGTTATCCTGTTTCGGGTATCATCGTCATGGAAGAATTGATGAAGCCTCTTATTCAAAAGTGGTATCGCACCGTGCCGCTGAAGGCTGAATACTGCACCGCAATCCTTTCCAAGGCAGTGGTGTCGGGTCTTAAATATCAGGAATTCGTGCGTGTGCGCATGGGACAGGTTGGCGAGAAGCTGATAGCTTCACCTCTTGGCAGAGGCAGCGGTATAATATCCTCCTTTATGAAGGCTGACGGTATTTTGGAAATCCCTCAGGGTAGGGAGGGCTATGGAGCAGGTGATGAGGTTCGCGTGCGCCTGCTGCGTCCTACCGAGGAATTACAGCGCACGCTGGTTGCCATCGGCAGCCATGACCCACTGCTGGACGAAGTGAGCGATATGCTCCATATAGCCGACCCCGGTCTGTTCATGAGCTCATCCCATGTTGGCTCTATGGGCGGCATAATGGCGGTGCGCCGCGGCGAAGCTCATATTGCGGGCTGTCACCTGCTGGACGAGAGCGACGGCAGCTACAATACCGCGTTTATAAAGAAATATTTCCCCAAGGGCGGCGTAAGACTTGTGGAGTGCGTAGGGCGCAGCCAGGGACTTATGCTTGCCAAGGGTAACCCGAAGAATATAAAATCCGTGTCTGACCTTGCCCAAAACGGCATAAGATACGTCAATCGCCAAAAAGGCTCGGGTACGCGAATTCTGATCGACTATCTCTGTAAACAGGAGAATATCGATACAGGTACAATCTACGGCTATGACCGCGAGGAATTCACCCATACCTCCGTTGCTGCCCAGATAGCCTCCGGTACTGCCGACGCGGGCATGGGCATCTACTCCGCCGCAAGCCTTTATGAGCTGGACTTCCTGCCCATATGCATGGAGCAGTATGACCTGCTCATACCCGATTACGCATGGGACAGCCCCATGGTGCAGAAGCTGCTGGAGGTTCTTAAAAGCGATGAATTCCGCGCTCGTCTTGACGCTATGGGTGGCTATGAACTGGATAAGCCCGGAACCGTCCGTAAGCATTTCGAGGCAGAATAAGCATAGCTTATTGGATGAAAACGGGAAATGACGTAAATATTGCATAGTACCATTGCAAATAACATTAATGTATAGTATAATACCCTCTGTATGGTCCATCATAGCAAAAAATGATTTCAAAAGGAGTTGGTTATTTCGTGGACCCTGCGAGTTGCGCGTTATATGTATTCTTTCTAATTTGTTCGGCGTATTTTGCCGGCTGTGAAACTGCTTATACCGGTGTAAGCAAGGTGCGTCTGCGCACTTTGGCTGATAAGGGTAACAAGCGTGCTGTCAAGGCCCTTTGGATCTGCGACCGCTTTGACAAGACCATTACCACCATACTCATCGGCAATAACATTTTCCACGCGGCCTGCGCCTCTCTCTCCGCTCTGCTTGTATTGCGCCAGTTCTCCGAGGAATACGTTGTCTACGGCACGATAATCACTACGGCTATCGTTTATCTCTTTGCCGAGATGCTTCCCAAGAGCCTTGCCAAAGCCCGCAGCGAAGAGATCGCCCTGTTCTTTGCCACCAGTATGAAGTTCCTCATAAGACTTCTTACGCCCGTCAGCTATATCTTCTCCGGTATTTCCGCCATTCTTTCCCGCTTCTTTGCAAGCGAGGATTCCGGAACCGTTACCGAAGAGGATCTGCAGACCATCATCGAGACCATCGAGGACGAAGGCGTACTGTCTCCCGAGAAGCAGGCTCTTGTAAATTCTGCTATGGAGTTCAGAGCAAAGCTGGCAGAGGACATAATGATCCCCATTGGACAGGTTGAAGCCGTGTCCAGCACCACACCGCTGAAGGAACTTGCCGAGACCGTTCGAGGCCTTGCCTATTCCCGTTTGCCTGTATATGAAGGCAGCAGGGATAACATAGTAGGTATACTGCCGGTAACAAGATTCCTCAGCAGCTACGTATCCGGTAAACCCGTCCCGCTCAGAAAGCTTCTCATGAAGCCCTACGTATTCGACCGCAAAACGGAGATAACCGTTCTTCTGCAGAGAATGCGTCTGAACAAGATCCATATGGTCTTTATCTGTGATGAGAACCGCAAAAAGGTCGGCCTTATCACCATGGAGGACCTGCTGGAAGAGCTGGTCGGCGAAATTCAGGACGAAAGCGATGCAGGCGAAGGCCTGCAGCTGATGTAAGGGGGCGGGCGAGATGGAATATATTCTTATCGTATTGTGCCTCATCGGCTCTGCATTCTTCTCAGGAACTGAGATAGCCTATACCTCTCTTAATAAGCTGAAGCTTCGTCAGGATGGCGAAAATCTCAGCCGTTCTCAGAAGCTGGTTCACTTCATCTACAATCACTATGACAAAGCGCTCTCTACGCTGCTCATAGGTAACAACCTTGTCAATATAGCTGCTACCTCGCTGGCAACCGTGCTGGCAGTTCGTCTGGCGGCAAATATGGCAGGCAGAATAAGCGACGACGAGGCTTCCAGTATCGTTACTATCGTAATGACTGTACTTATCCTCATCTTCGGCGAAATAACTCCCAAGATGATAGCCCGCCGCTGCAATGAAACTATCGCCAAGTTCTCCGCATATCCCCTCATGGTGCTTATGGTTATCCTGTTCCCGGCAGTGCTCATAACCTCCGGAATAGTCACCGTATGCAGCAAGATATGGACTCCCAAGGGTGAAAAGAAGGTCACCATAACAGAGGAGGAATTTGAGAATATTCTCGATACCGCCGAGGACGAGGGCCTTATCGACGAGAGCGAAACGGATTTGCTGCAGTCCGCGCTGGAATTCAGCGATATGGACGCAGGCGATATACTTACTCCCCGAATTGACGTTATCGGCTTCGAAATCGGCGACAGCGTTGAGGAGATTCTCAAGGTAATAAACGAGACTCAGTTCTCTCGTTATCCCGTATACGAAAAGACCATCGACCATGTTGTCGGTATCCTCTATGTAAAGCATCTGCTCCACGAGTTGATGGTAACCAAGGAGATAAATCTTGCAGACCTGCTTCTTGAGCCTGTGTTCATTCCCAAAAGCATGAAGCTGGATACCATTATGAATGAGTTCCGCAGCAGCCGCACCCATATGGCTGTGGTTGCCGACGAATATGGCGGCATTACCGGTATCGTCACCATGGAGGATGTACTGGAACAGCTGGTCGGCGAGATTTGGGACGAAAACGATGACATCGTAAATGATTGGCAGGAGCTGGGCAAGAACCGCTATGAATGCTCCGGCGATATGAACCTCAGCGACTTCTTCGATAATCTCGATATGGACGACGAAGAGGTCGAGACTGACTGCGCCACCGTTGGCGGCTGGGCTACCGAGAATATCGGAGCCATGCCCGTTGCCTTCGATGCCTTCGATTACGAGGACTTCACCGTACTGGTAAAGCATGTGGACGATAATCACCGCATTACCCGCCTGCTTATACTTAAGCATGATTTTGCCAAGGATAAACGCAAGGACTAATCTTTAAGGGCTGACCTTTGGGTCAGCCCTTTCTGCTTATCTGTGGAAAAAATTTTTCTAAAATAAGAAAAAAAGGTTGACAGAGAATGGATGAGCAGTTATACTAATGACGGTTAGTTAGGGCTAACCATTCTTTTGCGGCAAGGGTTAGCGTAAGCTAATCGCCGCAGAAAATTTGAGAGAATAAACGGTGGTACACAATGACTTTGAAAGATGCTGTTGAAGGCAAGGAGTACATCATTCAGCAGATTGAAACTGATGACGAAGAACTCGATGCCTTTCTGTTCTCTCTCGGATGCTACAGCGGTGAGAAAATTACGGTCGTATCCCGCAAAAAGAAGACCTGCGTAGTGTCCATCAAGGACGGAAGGTATAGTATCGACAATCAGTTGGCTGAGGCCATCCGTATCTGAATGGCCGGAAAACAATCTGCTGATTGTTTTTTGGCCGCGGGTTAGCTGAGACTAACTTGAGCGCAATCGTGTACCGTTTTTATTTTTCTTCATAAGAGATGTGAGAAAAAGGAGGACTCCCTGATGAGAATAGCACTGACAGGCAACCCTAACTCCGGTAAAACCACAATGTATAATGCCCTCACCGGCCGCAACGAAAAGGTCGGCAACTGGGCGGGTGTTACCGTAGACAAGAAAGAGCATCCCATAAAGAAGGCGTATTACTCCGGCAGCGAGCAGCTTATTGCCGTCGACCTGCCCGGCGCATACTCCATGTCTCCCTTCACCTCCGAAGAGAGCATCACCAGCTCCTATGTAAAGCAGGAGAACCCCGATGTTATCATCAACATCGTTGACGCAACTAATCTGAGCAGAAGCCTTTTCTTTACCACTCAGCTGCTTGAGCTTGGCGTCCCCACCGTTGTTGCCCTCAATAAGAGCGATATCAACGAGAAGAAGGAGACCAAGATCGATGTTGCCGCTCTTAGCGATAAGCTGGGCTGCCCTGTTGTTGAAACCGTTTCCATCTCCGCTGAGGGTCTCAAGACACTCATCGAGGTTGCTGTAGGTCGTGCAAACACCGCTCAGAAGGCTCCTTACAATCAGGGCGATATTGACCTGACTGACAGAAAGGCTGTCGGCGAGGCTGACCGCAAGCGTTTTGCTTTCGTAAATAAGATAGTCGAAGAGGTCGAGACCCGTAAGGTCCTCACCAAGGACAGAAACATCGGCGACAAGATAGACGAGGTTCTCACCAATAAGTGGCTGGGCATTCCGATTTTTGCCGTAGTCATGTTCCTCGTTTTCCAGATCTCTCAGGTTTGGGTAGGTACTCCCATTGCCGACCTGCTGGTTGGCTGGCTCGAGACCTTCCAGGGTTGGATCGGTGGCCTGCTTGAGAACGCAAACCCACTGCTGTACGCCCTGTTGGTTGACGGTGTCATAGGCGGCGTAATAGCCGTTATAGGCTTCCTGCCCCTGGTTATGGTCATGTACTTCCTCATCGCTCTCCTTGAGGATTGCGGTTACATGTCCCGCGTTGCCGTTGTGCTCGATCCAATCTTCAAGAAGGTCGGTCTCTCCGGCAAGTCCGTTATTCCCTTTGTTATCACCATCGGCTGCGCAGTTCCCGGCATCATGGCAAGCCGTACCATTCGTAACGAGCGCGAGCGTCGCGCTACCGCAATGCTGGCACCCTTCATGCCCTGCGGTGCAAAGATTCCCGTTATCGCCCTGTTCGCCGGTGCATTCTTCGACGACGCAGGCTGGGTCAGCACCGTTATGTACCTTTCCGGTATCGTTCTCATCTTCCTCGGCGCTCTGCTGGTAAACAGAGTTGCAGGCTGGAAGGCAAAGAAGTCCTACTTCATCATTGAGTTGCCTGAGTACAAGGCTCCCAGCTTCTGGGGTGCATTCAAGTCCATGTGCAGCCGTGGCTGGGCTTACATAGTAAAGGCTGCTACCATTATTCTCCTGTGCAACACCGTTGTTCAGATCATGCAGACCTTCGACTGGAGCTTCCAGGTCGCTGAGACTGCAGACAGCTCTATTCTCGCAAGCATTGCTTCTCCCTTTGCATACCTGCTGGTTCCCATCGTTGGCGTTCTCAGCTGGCAGCTGGCAGCAGCCGCTGTTACCGGTTTCATCGCCAAGGAAAATGTAGTTGGTACTCTGGCAGTTTGCTTCGTTGGTCTTGATAACCTTATCGATACCGAAGAACTGGCTCTTATGGAGGGCGCAGGCTCCGAGGTTGCAGCAGTGTTCGCAATCACCAAGGTTGCAGCCCTTGCATACCTGATGTTCAACCTCTATACTCCTCCCTGCTTCGCTGCTATCGGCGCAATGAACGCAGAGATGAAGAGCGCCAAGTGGCTCTGGGGCGGCATCGGTCTCCAGCTTGCAGTTGGCTACACCGTATCTTATCTGGTATACACCATCGGTACTCTCATCACCGATGCAGCTGCTCTTAACGTAGGTGCAGCCATCGGCGGTCTCATTGCAGTTGTTGTAATGGCAGCATTCATCATTTCACGAATCATCAAGAGCGACAAGAGCCTCAAGGCCGAGTACGCACTGAAGAAGTAAGCTATGGAAAACGTCATCATTATTTTAGTTGTTGCCCTTATTATCGGCGGCATCGTTGCCTACCTTGTCAAGGCAAAGAAGCGCGGCGAAACCTGCATTGGCTGCCCCCATGCCAAGCAGTGCAGCAGTAAAAACTGCAGCTGCGGAAAATAATATGAAAAAATAGAGCTCCCGCACTCAGCTGAGTGCGGGAGCTCTGCGTATATGGCAAAATGTTTACTTCAGTCTGTTGCTGCTGCGCATGGACTTTACAACAACGCCGGAGAGGGCGAAGAGTGCCAGCGCGTTGGGTAGAACCATAAGATAGTTGAAAGCGTCGGTGAGCTCCCAAACCAGATCATTGGAAACCATAGTGCCGAGGAAGATGAATACGAGACCGA
>JAFXFT010000034.1 GCA_017513385.1 Oscillospiraceae bacterium
AAGTAATTCAGAATAGCAACCACGGGAACGAAAGCCATAAGGATTTCACCGGCGGCAAGGTTCAAAATAACACCAAGGAGGAAGTAGGCGGCATCAACATAAGCCAGCCACTTTATTTTTATGGGGATAAAGAAGAAAAGCAGCACGCGGTTTTCGGGGAAGAAGGTGGCAAACACGAAGAACATGGAGAGGTTGATGTAAGATGCTCCCATGGCGAAGTAACCCACGTTTCCGAAAAGACCGACTATCATGCCGTAAATCACAGTGCAGAGAACACCGCAGAGATAATACAGCGTGAACTTCGGAGTACCCCACTGGCGTTCAAGCGTATTTCCGATGAAATAATAGAAGTACAGCGAGATAGCCATGGTGATAAGGCTGCTGCTTTCGGGAACGAATATAAACGTTATAAGTCGCCATACCTGACCCTTGAGTATTAACTGGGGGTTGAAGAGCAGGTATGTGAGAAAATATCCTGTTCTGTCCATCATGGAGAATAGATATACGATGATGTTGCCGATTACGATAAACAGCATCAGATTTCGTATTCCAAATCCGGGGTGCTTATAACAAAAACGATCGATAGCAGTGGAAAGTTTTTTCATATTGGACCTCACTATAAAGTATAAAAGCAATGTTACACCAAAAGTTGTCATTTGTCTATGAATAAATTGAAAAGTTTAGGCGAATAATTGAAAAAATGTTCTTTAAGTCTGCAAAATTATGTGCTATAATATCTTCGTATTGCTATGCCCTGTTATAACAATGTTTAAACTTATTAATATATAAATTGGAGGAGACAAAAATGGCAAAGAGAGTATTCTCATCTGAGTCTGTTACTGAGGGTCATCCCGATAAAATCTGCGACCAGATTTCGGATGCTGTTTTAGACGCATATCTGGCTCAGGATCCCATGGCTCGCGTAGCCTGCGAAACCATCACCACCACCGGTATGGTACTGGTTATGGGCGAAATTACTTCCAGCGCGAATGTTGATATTCCTGCTGTTGTAAGAGAAACCGTTAAGAAGATCGGCTATACCAAGCCCGAGTACGGCTTTGACTGCAACAACTGTGCAGTTCTTGTACATATCGATAAGCAGAGCGCCGATATCGCCATGGGCGTTGACAGCTCTATGGAATATAAGGAAGAGAACGGCGGAGATCCCGCTGACCTCGTCGGAGCAGGTGACCCAGGTATGATGTTCGGTTTCGCATGCGACGAGACCCCCGTTCTTATGCCCGCACCCATTTTCTATGCACACGAGCTTACCCGCAAGCTGGCTGAGGTAAGAAAGAACGGTCAGCTGCCCTGGGTTCGTCCCGACGGTAAGGGTCAGGTTTCCGTTGAATACGGCGATAACGGTGAAGTTGTAAGAATCGACACCGTTGTTGTTTCCACCCAGCATGATCCTGAGATCGCTCTTGAAGATCTGCGTAAGGAAATCATTGAGAAGGTTATCAAGGCCGCTCTGCCTGCCGAGCTTCTCGACGAGAACACCAAGATGCTGGTAAATCCCACCGGCAGATTCGTAATCGGCGGTCCTGTCGGCGACTCCGGTCTCACCGGCAGAAAGATCATCGTTGATACCTACGGCGGTATGGCTGCTCACGGCGGCGGCGCATTCTCCGGTAAGGATCCCACCAAGGTTGACCGCAGTGCTGCATACATGTCCCGCTACATAGCAAAGAATATCGTTGCTGCCGGTCTGGCAAAGAAGGTGCAGATCGAGGTTGCATACGCAATCGGCGTTGCTGCTCCCGTATCTGTTCTGGTAGATGCCTACGGCACCAGCGTTGTATCCGAGGAGAAGCTTGCTGAGATCATCAAGGAGAACTTTGACCTCCGTCCCGCAAGCATAATCAACAATCTCGGTCTTAGAAATCCCATCTACAGCGCAACTGCTGCTTACGGTCACTTCGGCAGAACCGATGTTGATCTTCCCTGGGAGCGTACCGATAAGGCTGAAGAACTGAAGAAGTATATCAAGTAATGGACGAGAAACGTATTAACGAAAGTAAAATTGAGGGCAAGAATGCCGTCATGGAGGCGCTTAAAGCCGGAAGAACCATCGACAAAGTGTATATTGTCAGGGGAGAGGCAGATAAGTCTTTGAAGTTTATCGCCTCCAAGGCAAGAGCTGCCGGCGCGGTTGTTTCCGAGGTTGACAGACGCAAGCTTGATTTCATGAGCGAAACTCATGCCCATCAGGGTGTTATAGCCGTTGCTGCTGTCCGCGAATACGCCACCGTTGAGGAGATACTCAACATAGCTGCCGAAAGAGGGGAGAAGCCCCTTATTGTCATCTGCGACGAGATATCCGACCCCCACAATCTTGGCGCTATCATCAGAACCGCAGAGTCTGCCGGCGCACATGGTATTATCATTCCCAAGCACCGCAGCGCAGGCGTAACGGCAATTGTTGAAAAGACCTCCGCCGGTGCCGTTGAGCACATGGCGGTTGCCAGAGTAGCGAATATTAACGCTGCAATGGACAAGCTCAAGGACGCAGGCGTATGGATATTCGGCACTGCTGCCGATGCAGATACCGGTTTGTGGCAGGCTGATCTCAAGGGCGCTGCTGCGATAGTTATAGGCTCCGAGGGCGAGGGTATGAGCCGCCTTGTAGCGGAAAACTGTGATTTTAAGGTTTCTATACCCATGCATGGAAAGGTGTCCTCTCTTAATGCATCTGCCGCCGCTGCTATCATGCTTTATGAAGCGGTAAGACAGAGAAGTAATTAACTGAAAATGGGCGGGTATTAACCCCGCCCATTACGTCGGGAAAGGAGGGAATGATTATGTCTTTTGACGAGGAGACCTTTGGTTTTGAGAATATAGATGATGATTATTCCCTGGAGTCTATCCTGGCGGAATATAAGGGAAGTGCGTTTATTAAGGGCAGCAGCAGACTGTCCAAGGACGAACTGGAAAAGCAGGCCCGCGCCATTATTGAAGAGTATACCCGGGAAAGCACGGAAGCAGACCTGCCTGCTCAGGAAATAACCGAAGTCCAGGACGAAAAGCCGGTGGCTGAGGAAAAGGCACTGCCCGAAAAGCAAAAGAAACCGCGAAAGGGTGAAATCGTAAAGAAAGAAGCCGAGCCGCCCAAAGAACGTAAGGCAAAGCGCGGTATTGAAAAGGGAATACGTGAAGTCGAGGAAAAGCTCCAGCGCGTATCGGAGGTAGAGGTTAGGCAGGCAGCGATGTTCTCGCACCGTGAACTTACCGAGGATGAGCAGGAATTTTTCGGAGTGGGCAAATATTCCCGCAGCGTTCCTGACGAGGAAAACAAGGAAGACGCTGAAAAAACGATAAAGAAAGAGCGCGAAAGACGCGAACGTAAGCAGCGGGTCAAGGTGAAGAAAGCGGAAAAAGCGGTGGAGGAACCAAAACCGCATAAAGAGCTTTCACCCACAGATGCACAGCGAGTTTACGGTTCCGGGATAGAATCTCTCAGATTGAGAATGATACCGGTGTTCGTAATATGTGTCATACTTGCTTACGTAACCTTTGCGGCCGATAAGCTTGTCAATTTCAGCGGAGCTGTCAGCGAGAGCTTCCTGCATAACGTAGTTCTTGGCGGCGGATTGCTTGTTGCTATGTTCCTTGCAGGTGATATAGTAATCGCCGGTGTAGCAAATCCCTTCCGCGGGAAATTCGGTGCGGAGACATTGGCTGCTGCCTCCGGCATTTTTGCACTGGCAGATGTAATATCTCAGCTGGTGTTTGATACTGTGGAGTATGGTGCTCCTTACTGTGCCGCAGCTGTCCTTTCAATTTTCGGTGCCATGTGGGGTACACTTAAGGGCAGAAAGGCGTATAACCTGACCTTTAAAATTGCGGCGCAAACGAAGGTTCCTACGGTGATTACCGCCGAATGGGAAAAGGCTGACGAGGGTGCTGTAATAACCAAAAACCTCGGCTCTGCAAAAGGCTTTGTAGATAAAAGTACAGAACGCGATATTGCGGAAACGGTATATAACAGATTGACACCGATACTTTTGGCGGCATCTGTAGTATTCGCCGTGATTTGTGCCTACCTGAACGGCAGGGCAACGTTTGTCCATTGCCTTTCCGGTATAACCGCTGTGACGGCGTCCTTTGGCGCACTCATGATATTCAACCAGCCGTTCTTCGTGGCGGTCAAGAGTATGTTCAACCACGGTGCAGCAATTGCCGGTTGGAAGGGTGCCTGCGATATGAAGCAGGCTGTGGGAATGGTAGTCAAGGACCTTGACGTATTCCCGGAAAATTGCATGACCCTTAACGGACTTAAAATAATAGCACCTATGTCCGAGGAAAAGGTTATCGCTTATACGGGCAGCCTTGTGGTTGCTTCGGGAGCGGGAACCTCAAAAATATTCGCAGAGCTTATGCGTGAGTATGCCTGCAGCCTTTACCGAGTGGAAGAGTTCGCCTGCTATGAAAGCGGCGGTATCGGAGCTTATATCAAGAGCAGCAAGGTGTGGGTAGGCTCTTCTGCGTTTATGAACCTCATGGGCATACGTCTGCCGCAGAATCTCGATATAAAGAATGCGGTGTTCAGTGCGATTGACGGTGAGTTGGCCGGTGTGTTTATTATTAACTACCTGCCCTCTGATGCGGTGCAGTCTGCACTGGTGAATATGCTCCACTCGAAGATAACGCCCATATTTGCCATAAGAGACTTCAACGTAAATCCTGCGCTCATCAGGAGCAAATTCAAAATCCCGCTTGCCGAAGGTGAGTTCACAACCTTCGCCGCGCGATATGAACTGTCGCAGAGCGGCGAGCAGAACGGTGATGCGCCCGCGGCCATCATGAGCAGAGAAGGAATTAATCATTATGCAGAAACTGTTCGCTGCGGACGCAGGATAGTATCGGCAACGAAGTTCTCGCTGGCAATAGCTATGGCAGGAACTTTGATCGGTATGCTGATAATGGTTCTGATGTTCGCGGGAGGCTCTTTTATAGCGGCTTCTGCGGCACACTTGCTCACATATATGCTTTTGTGGGCGATATCCGGGTATTTGATTGCAACCTTTTAAAGTTTTTGGTCAATATGTTAAAAAGAGTTGTATTTTATAGTTTTATAGTGTATAATTTGTTTCATGTTTGAAATTACCACGGAAAGCACGTGAATTTATAAGAAGGGAAAATTTTGGTATGAGTTATTCTGTTCAAAACATACGCAACGTCTGCCTGCTGGGTCACAGCGGCAGCGGTAAGACCGCTCTGATTGAGAGCCTTCTCTACATTACCGGCGCCATCGATCGCATGGGCCGTGCCGCTGACGGCAACACCGTCTGCGACTACGATCCCGAAGAAACCAAGCGCCAGATATCCCTGACCACTGCTGTTGCTCCCATTGATTACAAGGGCTGCCGCATCAATGTTCTGGATACCCCCGGTGCATTCGACTTCACCGGTGAAGTTATAGCCGCTCTCAGCGCAGCTGATGCAGCTATCATTGTCTGCTCCGCCAAGGACGGTGTTTCCGTTGGCCTGGAGAAGGCATGGAAGTACTGCGAAGAGCGCAATATGCCCCGCTTCATTTACATTTCCAAGACCGATGAGGACAACAGCGACTATAATGCCACTTTCGAAGCTCTCCGCGAGCACTTCGGCAAGAAGATCGCTCCTGTCGTAGTTCCCATTTGGAATGCCGATAAGAAGGTTACCGGTATCATTGACGTTCTCAATAAGCGCGCATACGAGATGCAGAATCTCAAGCGTGTTGAAATCGAAGTTCCCGGCGACAAGGTTGACGTTATTGCTGAGTTCAACGATGCTCTCAAGGAGTCCGTTGCTGAGACCAGCGAGGAGTTCATGGAGAAGTTCTTCGGCGGCGAAGACTTCACCTATGCTGAGATGATCCAGGGTCTGCGTGCAGGTGTTCGTGACCTGTCCCTGTTCCCTGTACTTTGCGGCTCTGCTGTAAACTGCATGGGTTCCCTCATGCTCATGGACAACATTGTTGACCTGCTCCCCAACCCCACCGAGGGCAACCCCCACGTTGCCACCACTCAGGACGGCGAAGTCGAGAAGTTTGTCGTTTCTCCCGGCGGTGTTCCCACTGCTTTCGTTTTCAAGACCGTTTCCGATCAGTACGGCAAGTACTCCTTCGTAAAGGTTCTTTCCGGCACTATCACTGCTGATATGCCCATGGTTAACGCACGCACCGGCGCCAGCGAAAAGCTCGGTCGTCTGTACAGCATGCGCGGCAAGAAGAACACCGAAATCAAGGAACTCACCTGCGGCGATATCGGTGCAATTGCAAAGATGGACAAGATCAAGACCGGCGACACCATCTGCGATGCTCGTAAGGTTGTTGCTCTCGAGGCTATTCCTTTTGCTGAGCCCGGTTACTCTGTTGCTATTGCCCCCAAGACCCGCGGTCAGGAAGACAAGATCGCTCAGGGTCTCAACCGTCTGAACGAAGAAGATCCTTCCTTCACCTTCGTAAACAATCCTGAGACTCACCAGATGGTTCTCTCCGCAGCCGGCGATATGCAGGTTGACGTTCTCGTAAGCAAGCTGAAGAGCCGCTTCAATGTTGAGGCAGAGCTCAGCACTGCTCGCGTACCTTATCGTGAGAAGATCCGCAAGACCGTTCAGAAGCAGGGTCGTCATAAGAAGCAGTCCGGCGGTAGCGGCCAGTTCGGTGATGTTTGGATTCGTTTCGAGCCCAACTTCGATGAAGAAGATCTGGTATTTGCAGAAGAAGTATTCGGCGGCTCCGTTCCCAAGAACTTCTTCCCCGCAGTTGAAAAGGGTCTGAGAGAGGCATGCGCACATGGTCCTCTTGCCGGCTATCCCGTTGTTAACCTGAAGGCAGTTCTGTACGATGGTTCTTACCATCCCGTTGACTCCTCCGAAATCGCCTTTAAGACCGCTGCTCAGCTGGCTTATAAGGCTGCTCTGATCGAGGCTAACCCTGTTATCATGGAGCCCATCGGCGAGCTTAAGGTTACTGTTCCCGACAGCTACATGGGCGACGTTATCGGCGATCTGAATAAGCGCCGTGGTCGTGTTATGGGCATGAACCCCACCGAT
>JAFXFT010000035.1 GCA_017513385.1 Oscillospiraceae bacterium
CCTCGTTTCAACTGCTGATTATAGTTCTTTGACAGTCTCGAATGACCCTGCACGGAATGTGCAGGGTCATTTTTGTTGCTTTCCCAAGCGGCAGGGGCACGCCCCTGCCCTACACACTTGATTTACCTTTATTCGATGAACGTAGGGTTGAGGCGTGCCTCAGCCGCCATGCAACAAACACCACCACAAAAACTGTAACCCGCACAACCACAAACACATTCGTAGGGAATGGGCCTGCCCATTCCGCCACGTCCGTTCATTTCCGGAAGTATCGTTACAAACGGAACGGGCAGGCCTGATCCCTGCAAGATTATTTTCTTACTTGCTCAAAAGCCGTCTTATCATATCAAATGCATTGTGTGCCGCGACGGTGCGGACGCGTTCGCGGTCATTGCCGCAGTGAAGCTTGCGGCAGACGGTTTCGCCCTCGGTGGCGACGGCGATGTATACCGTGCCGACCTCATTGCCGCGCTCGTCCTTGTCGGGCCCTGCAACTCCTGTGGTGCTAACGGCAATGTCGGTTTTCATCAGCTTACGCGCGCCCTCCGCCATGGCTCGCGCCGTGGGCTCGGAAACCGCGCCGTGCTCGTCGAGGATATCCTTGGGAACACCGAGAACGTCGGCCTTTACCTCCGTGGCGTAAGACACCACACCGCCGCGGAATACCGCGGAAGAACCGGGAAGGTCGGTGATGCGCTTGGCAATAAGACCGCCGGTGCAGGATTCGGCGCAGGCCATGGTCAGTCCGCGCTCTTTCAGCAGAGCGAAAACCGCCGATTCAAGGCTGTCAACGTCAACGCCGTAGATGTAATCGCCCACGGCCTCGTAGACCTTTTCAATAACGGGTGCCATCATTTCATCGGCTTCGGCCTCGCTTTCCGCCTTGGCGGTGACGCGCAGACGTACCTCACCGGTGAGCGCATAGGGCGCAAGGGTGGGATTGGTAAGGCTGTTCATGTAGTCGCGCAGCTTATCCTCAACGGCGCTTTCACCCATGCCGAAAATGCGTATGTTTTTGGAATAAAGCTGCTGGCCCGAAAGCTTCTGCAGATAGGGCATGGCAGCGCCGCGGAGCATAGCCCGCAGCTCACGGGGCGGGCCGGGCAGCATGAGAACGTGGCAGCCCTCGGCTTCAAAGGCGCAGCCGGGAGCGGTGCCGCAGCTGTTATCGAGAATGGTGCAGCCCTCGGGCAGCTCAGCCTGCTGCAGATTGTTATCCGTCATGCTGCGGCCCATTTTCTCGAAGTAGCCGCGTATTTTATCGGCCTCGTCGGGGTGGAAAATCAGCTTCTTACCGAATGCCTCGGCGAGAGTCTGCTTGGTAAGGTCGTCGTAGGTGGGGCCAAGTCCGCCGGTGGTGATGATAATGTCGGCGCGGCTTTTTGCGATTTCCACGGCTGCCTTCAGACGCTCGGGGTTGTCGCCCACTACGGTGTGATAATAGGTGTTTATGCCCAGCTCCGAAAGGGCGGCGGCCACGTCGGCAGCGTCGGTGTTGACTATGTTGCCCAGCAGCAGCTCGGTGCCCACGGAAATAATTTCAGCTTTGTGTTCCATAATGTCACCTGATTTCAAAATAGCGGGAGTCGAGCACTGCTCGGCTCCCGCCTTAGTTTAACGCTTTTTACGGATCTTTATGTGCTCGATGTTCATAACGGCCTCTTCGATGAGAGCCTCTGCGTCCAGTACCTTTTCAGCCTCGAGAACCTCATGGAGAGGGGGCTTGGTGCGGGGATGGCGGGGAGTGAATACGGTGCAGCAGTCCTCGTAGGGAAGAATAGATGTGTCGAATGTGCCGATCTTGCGTGCAATAGCCACGATGTCGTCCTTATCCATGCCGATAAGGGGGCGCAGAACGGGGAGAGATACGGCAGCGTTGGTAACTGCCAGAGCCTCCATAGTCTGGCTTGCTACCTGACCGAGATTCTCGCCGGTGATGAGAGCGCCGCAGCCGTTATCCTTGGCGATGCGCTCGGAAATGCGCATCATGAAGCGGCGCATGATTACGGTGAAGAACTCCTCGGGGCAGTTGTCGCGGATAGCCTCCTGTATCTTGGTGAAGGGTACAACGGCAACGGTAAGGCGGCCGCAGTAGTCCAACAGCTCCTCGGCGAGGTCGAGAACCTTCTGCTTTGCCAGCTCGGAGGTGTAGGGGAAGGAGAAGAAGTGGACGGGGATTATGGTAACACCGCGCTTTGCCATCATATAGGTGGAAACGGGGCTGTCGATACCGCCGGAGAGCAGGGAAACAGCCTTGCCGCCAACACCGATGGGCAGACCGCCCGCACCGGGAATGCTGTTGGCATGGACGTAAGCGGCATAGTCGCGCACCTCGATGTGGACTATCAGCTCGGGGTTGTGTACGTCGACGGTAAGGTGGGGGAAGGCCTCGTGGAGCTCGCCGCCCACATACTGGGAGAGGGCGATGCTGGTCATGGGAAAGCTCTTGTCGGAGCGCTTGGACTCGACCTTGAAGCTGGAAGCGCCCAGCAATGCGTCGCAGAGGTATTCCTTTGCCGTGGCGAGGATAGCGTCCTTATCCTTTTCACAGGCTGCTGCGCGGGAGATGGAGGCAATACCGAAGGTCTTGCGCATGATCTCCTCGGCCTCGTCCATGTCGATGTCATCGGACTGGGGCTCGGCGTAGATGGTGGACTGGACGGAGTAAATGCGGAACTTGCCCAGGCGGGAGAGTCTGCGGCTTATATTGGATATGAGCTTCTGCTCGAAAAATTTGCGGTTCATACCTTTCAGGACTATTTCGCCCTGCTTGAGAAGTAAAATGTCGTTCATGTCGGTCTCCTTCATGTTATGTACAACTATTTTAATTCGCATCGGCGATAAAGTCAATGTTTAGAATTAATGGGCGGCATCGGACATACATTATATAAACTATAAAAACGGAGGCTGCTATGAAAAAACTAATTTCTTTTGTACTTGCCCTTGTGCTGCTTATCCTGCCCGCGAGGGCAATGGAGGAATTCGACGAGAACGAGTGGGCTGCGGTGGCGACGCTGAAAGCTGTTGAGGACATTCCGCTGAGCGTGCCCTCTGCCATACTGATGGAAAAGGAAACGGGGGAGATAATCTACGAGCTCAACAGCCATGAACGGTTGGCGCCTGCCAGTGTCACCAAGGTGATGACGATGCTTCTGGTGGTGGAGGCAATAGAGAGCGGGAAGCTGACTCTTGAGGACATGGTTACCGCCACTGCGGGGGCAACAAGCAAGGGTGGGTCGCAGATATTCCTCAAGGAGGGGGAGCAGATGACGGTTGACACCCTGCTCAAGTGTGTTGCCGTTGCCTCCGCCAACGATGCCGCCGTGGCGCTGGCGGAGCATATCGCAGGCAGCGAGGAAGCTTTTGTGGCGATGATGAATAAGCGCGCGGCGGAGCTTGGCTTGACGGACACCGTGTTCTCCAACTGTACGGGTCTGCCCACTGAGGGGGAGCATCTAACCACAGCTTATGATATTGCGGTCATGTCCCGTGAGCTTATCCGTCACGATATGATAAAGAATTACACGAAGATCTGGCTGGACTCCATTCGCGGAGGGGAGTTCGGGCTGTCCAATACAAACAAGCTGGTGCGTTTCTATCAGGGGGCAACGGGGCTGAAAACCGGCTACACCAAGGAGGCGGGCTTCTGCGTCGCCGCAACGGCGGAGCGGGACGGCGTGGAGTTCATCGCGGTGGTCATGCACGGCGAGAGCAGCGATGCCCGCTTCGAAAGCGCCAAGATACTGCTGAATCATGCCTTTGCAAACTATACGCTGGTCAGTGCCCTGCCCGATGAGGCTCTGCCGCCCGTGGCGGTGGAATTGGGTGAAACAGGGTTCGTGCAGCCCGTTGCTGCCCAAAGTCCGAAGCTGCTGCTGACGAAAACCGAAGCGGCGGGTATAACAAAATCCGTGGAGCTTGCCGCGAGCGTAAAAGCACCCGTAATGCAGGGACAGGAACTGGGGCGGCTTGTAAAAACCGCCGCCGACGGAACGGAGCTTTCCTCTGTGCCGCTGGCAGCCGACTGCGCCGTGGGGAAACTGGGCTGGTGGCAGATATTTGTGGAATTACTGCGCCTCATTACAATGAGCTAAAAACAAAAGGATAAAAAAACCTAATCTTGTGCAGGATTATGCGTCATTTATCTTGAAATTTTTCATTGAAAGCTGTATAATATCACGGTTTGAAAATTGACATTACTACACATCCTACACAAAAGAAGGTTGAACATATGGAGCTGAGAAACATAGCCATAATCGCACACGTTGACCACGGCAAGACCACCATGGTCGATGAAATGCTCAAGCAGGGCGGCGTATTCCGCGAGAATCAGGCCGTTAACGACAGAGTCATGGACTCCGGCGACCTTGAGCGTGAGCGCGGCATAACCATTCTTGCCAAGAATACTGCCGTTCAGTATGGCGATACCAAGATAAACATCGTCGACACCCCCGGCCATGCCGACTTCGGCGGCGAGGTCGAGCGCGTACTGAAGATGGTAAACGGCGTTGTCCTTATCGTTGACGCTGCCGAGGGCCCCATGCCCCAGACCCGTTTCGTTCTGCAGCAGGCTCTGAAGCTTGGCCACAAGGTCATCGTTGCCGTCAATAAGATAGACCGTCCTGATGCCCGTATCCGCGAGGTTATTGACGAGGTTCTTGAGCTCCTGCTGGAGCTGGACGCAACCGAAGAGCAGCTGGATTCTCCCATGGTGTTCTGCTCTGCCCGCCGCGGCATTGCCTCCTATTCTCCCGACGAAGAGGGCACCGACCTGCGTCCTCTCTTCGAAACTATCATCAACTACATTCCCGCACCTGAGAAGGATGTGGAGTCTCCTCTGCAGATGCTGGTTTCCTCCATCGATTATAACGAGTACGTTGGACGTATCGCCATCGGCCGCATTGAGCGCGGAACCATTCGTCAGAATCAGGAGATCGTTGTCTGCAACGCTCTCAAGCCCGAGATGGCCATGAAAGCCAAGGCAGTAAACCTCTATGTTTTCGACGGACTTGCCAAGACTGCCGTTCCCCAGTCCGAGGCGGGAGACATCATCGCGCTTTCCGGTATCGGCGAGGTCACCATCGGTGACACCATCTGCGCCGTAGACTGCGTCGAGCCCCTGCCCTTTGTGGAGATTTCCGCACCCACCATGGAGATGACCTTCTCCGTAAACGACAGCCCCTTCGCAGGCACCGAGGGCAAGTTCGTAACCTCCCGCAACCTCCGCGACCGTCTGTTCCGCGAGACTCTCAAGGACGTATCCCTGCGTGTCAGCGAGACTGACTCCACCGACAGCTTCAACGTTGCCGGACGCGGTGAAATGCACCTTTCCATTCTCATCGAGACCATGCGCCGCGAGGGCTATGAGTTCCAGGTATCTCCTCCCCGTGTGCTCAACAAGACCATCGACGGTGTTCTCTGCGAGCCCATCGAGCGCGTTGTTATCGATGTGCCCGACGAGTGCGTAGGCTCCGTTATCGAGAAGATGGGCGTCCGTAAGGGCGAACTTGCCGAGATGAACCCCATGGGCAGCCGCACCCGCCTTACCTTTACCATTCCTTCCCGCGGCCTTTTCGGCTACCGCAATGAGTTCCTTTCCGATACCCGCGGCGAGGGCATTATGGCCTCTGTCTTTGACAGGTACCAGCCCTTCAAGGGTGAGGTTCGCCGCCGCAATACCGGTTCTCTGGTTGCTTTTGAGACAGGCGATGCCGTTGCCTACGGCATCTTCAACGTGCAGGATCGCGGCGCGATGTTCATCGGACCCGGCGTCAAGGTCTATGGCGGCATGGTCGTAGGTGTGTCTCCCAAGTCCGAGGATATCGTTGTAAACGTCTGCAAGAAGAAGCAGCTGACCAACACCCGCGCCTCCGGCTCCGACGAAGCTCTCCGCCTCGTTCCTCCCCGATTCTCAGCCTTGAGCAGTGCCTTGAGTTCCTTGGCGACGACGAGCTGCTGGAGGTAACCCCCGAGAACCTGCGCCTGAGAAAGCGCGTGCTTGACCACTCCATGAGAATGA
>JAFXFT010000036.1 GCA_017513385.1 Oscillospiraceae bacterium
AAGGTTTGTGACGTTATAAAAAAGTGCAATGATACCGGTATTGAGATCGGTATTGTTATCGGCGAAGGAAACTTCTGGCGCGGCGTCAAGGATGGCGGAGACTGCATGGAGCGCACCCGCGCTGACCATATGGGCATGATGGCAACTGTACTCAACTGCCTTGCTGTTGCAGACGTTCTCGAGCAGAAGGGTGTTCCTGTACGCGTACAGACTGCTATTGAGATGCGCGAGGTAGCAGAGCCCTATATCCGTTCCAAGGCCATGCGTCATCTAGAGAAGGGAAGAGTAGTTATCTTCGGCTGCGGTACCGGTTGTCCCTATTTCTCCACTGATACTGCTGCTGTTCTCAGAGCTGCTGAGATCAATGCAGACGTTATTCTTCTTGCCAAGAATATAGACGGTGTTTATGAGGCTGATCCCAAGCTTGTGCCCGATGCAAAGAAGTTTGACGAAATCAGCTATTCCGAAGTCCTTGCAAAGCGTCTTGCTGTCATGGACTCCACTGCAACTTCTCTGTCTATGGATAATTCCATACCCATCCTGCTCTTTGCCCTTCAGGATCCGGAGAATATCTATCGCGCTATCATGGGTGAGAAGATAGGTACCAGAGTTTATTGATCTCCCGAACCGTAAGGTTCAAAAATCCCCCGTTCCTTAGGGGAAGATGATTTTAAAAATAATTGTGCCGCCCGAAAAAGCGGTGGAATGGAGGACTAATATGTATAAGGAATTTACCAGCAAAATGGATAAGACCATTGAGGTCATGCAGAGCGATTTCGCCGCTGTAAGAGCAGGCCGTGCCAACGCAGCAGTTCTTGACCAGATCAAGGTTGACTACTACGGCACTCCCACCCCCATCCAGCAGATTGCTACCGTATCCTCCCCCGATCCCAGAACTCTCCTCATTCAGCCTTGGGAAACCAAGCTGCTTAAGGATATTGAGAAGGCTATCCAGATGAGCGACCTGGGCATCAATCCTCAGAATGACGGTCGCGTTATCCGCCTTGCATTCCCTCAGCTTACCGAGGAGAGACGTAAGGAACTTGCAAAGCAGGTTAAGAAGTACGGTGATGACAGCAAGGTTGCTATCAGAAATATCCGCCGTGATGCAATGGAAAAGTTCAAGGCTCAGAAGAAGAAGTCTGAGATCACCGAGGACGATCTGAAGGATATTGAAAAGGAACTGCAGAAGATCACCGACGATTACGTAAAGAAGATCGACGAGCTGGTTGCAAAGAAGGATAAGGAACTGCAGAGCATCTAAGAGGGCAGATATGGCCTTGTTTTCTAAATCTAAAAATGATAAAGCTTGGCAGGCTGGGAACAGCCTGCCTAAGCATGTTGCCATAATTATGGACGGCAACGGCCGATGGGCCAAAAAGCGTGGTTTACCCCGTACTGCAGGACACTCTGCCGGCGCGGAAACATTCCGCAAAATTGCCACCTATTGCAAGGATCTTGGCATGGACTACCTCACTGTTTACGCGTTTTCCACCGAAAACTGGAAACGTCCTCAGGAAGAGGTTGATGCCATAATGCAGCTTCTCGAGAAGTATCTTCTCGAGTCTATTGAGAAAATGGAGCGTGACGGCATACGTCTTAAGATTCTTGGCGATACCGAGCCTCTTTCCGATAAGCTGAAGGCGCTCATTGAGCGAACTGATAAAATCAGCAGCGAGATAAATGGATTTCAGGCCAATATCTGCCTTAACTACGGCGGCAGGGATGAAATCATAAAAGCGGCGAGAAAATATGCTCAGCAGGTCGCTGAGGGCAGAGCCAACGATATAGATGAAAAGGAATTTTCTTCTTACATGTATTCCGACGGTATTCCCGATCCCGACCTTATAATCCGACCCAGCGGCGAAATTAGAACTTCTAACTTTCTGCTTTGGCAGTCGGCCTATTCCGAATACTATTTCACCGATGTGCTTTGGCCGGACTTTGACGAGGCCGAGCTTGATAAAGCGCTGGATGCATATTCCAAGCGATCCAGACGCTACGGAGGAGTGTGACCTATGGCAAGCAATAAGATTCAGCGTATTAACGAAGATATCCAGCGCGAGCTGTCCGGTCTGCTGCGAAACGTGAAGGATCCCCGCCTGCAGCAGGGTATGATCAGCATCACCGGCGTTGAGACTACCGGCGATCTGCGCTATTCCAAGATATATATCAGTGTTCTCGGCAGCTTTGACGAGAAGGAACTGAAGAAGGGTCTAAAGTCCGCATCCGGCTATCTGCGCCGCGAAATCGGCAACAGACTTAACCTGAGATATACACCCGAGCTTATTTTTGAGCTTGACCCCTCTCTTATAAGAGGCGCCCATATCTCCAAGCTTCTTAATGACCTTGAGAGAAATGCCGGGAGCAGCGAAGATGAAGAAACTGACGATAACTGAGACCGCACGCTTTCTTGCGGAGCGCGATGATTTTCTTATAATCAGCCATCGAAGACCGGACGGAGATGCCATTGGCAGCTCCGCCGGGCTTTGCTGCGGTTTGAGGGAAATGGGCAAGAGAGCTTATTTGCTTCCCAATCCCCAGATAACTGATAAATTTGTGCCCTATGCCGAGGAATTATATGCTCCCGAGGGCTATGAGTACGGCTGCCTTGTCAGCACAGACCTTGCTGATGAGGGTATCATTCAGCTGAATGCAGAAGACCTGTGCGGTAAGGTAGAGCTTTCCATAGATCATCACCCTTCCAACAGCGGCTATGCGGAAAATACACTGGTATTGCCTGAGAAAGCCTCCTGCGGCGAGGTGGTGCAGCTTATACTCAAGGAACTGCCCTGCGGTATCAGCAAGAAAACCGCGGAAATGCTCTATTTCGCAGTTGCCACCGACTGCGGCTGTTTTCGTTATAAGAATACCACAGCCGAAACTTTGAGAGCAGCTGCGGAGCTTATCGACACCGGTATTCCCAGCGGCAGTATGAATAAGAAGCTGTTCATGACCAAGAGCAAGGGCAGACTTCTTCTTGAGGGACAAATAATCTCCAATATGGAGTTCCACATGGACGGCGAGCTTGTTATTGCTGTTGTATCCGATGAAATGATAGCTGCCTGCGGTGCTACCGAGGACGATCTTGATGACGTTGCGGTTATCGCTGGACAGGCCGAGGGTGTTGAGGTTAGCATGACACTCCGCCAGACCGAAAGCGGCTGGAAGGCCTCCGTGCGCACCGTAGACTATGCCAACGCAAATGCTATCTGCGCCCAGCTGGGCGGCGGCGGACACGGTATGGCTGCCGGCTGCAGTATGGATTGCGATGTTGAAGAGTTCAAGAGACTTCTTCTTGAAGCCGCCAAAAAGGTGTGGAAACAGGCATGACAGGTATAATCATTGTCAATAAGCCCGAAGGCTGGACAAGCCACGATATTGTCGCGAAGCTGCGACGCATTCTCGGCGAGCGCAGAATAGGCCACGGCGGCACACTTGACCCCATGGCAACAGGCGTTCTGCCTGTTTTTGTGGGCAGAGCCACCCGCGCCGTTGAGTTCATGGAGAACGCAGACAAGGAATATATCGCCGCTCTGCGCCTTGGTATATCCACAGACACTCAGGATATTACAGGTAATGTTTTGAGCGAGAAAACTGCAAATGTGAGCCGTGAAGAGCTTGAAGCAGTGCTTAG
>JAFXFT010000003.1 GCA_017513385.1 Oscillospiraceae bacterium
CCATTCCGAACACGGCAGTTAAGCTCACTAGTGCTGACAATACTTGCATGGCGACGTGCCGGGAAGATAAGTCAACGCCAACACTTCAAGCGAAGCAGTTAATCCTGCTTCGCTTTTTTTTATTCCCATTTACAAAAACAGCAGGTGGTCAACCCGCCTGCGGTTCATTTTTATAATAGATGTAAGATGCAATACAGCTTACGACCGCCCAAAGTGCGATAAGCACGGAATTGACGATGAGCAGAGTAAACGGCGCGGCAATAAGCGTAGGCTGAGGCACGCCTCAGCCCTACGTTCAAGACGGTAGTACGAGCAATATCGTAGGCGGGGGCGTGCCCCCGCCGCCGAACCGCACTGCGAAAACCGACAAATCTATTCGCCGGCGCGAATCCCCTCATCAGTCAACTTAGTTGACAGCTTCCCCCCCAGAGGGGGAAGCCTAACCGATATTTTTGCATTTAACAAGCAAAGTGGATTGTAAAATACCCTTAGTAGGGAACGCTCTTGAGAGTTCCGCTTGTTATGAGACTGCCGGTAGTGAACCAACACGCGGAATGGGCAGGCCCATTCCCTACGGATAATGCGGTTTGTCGTATTATCATTTCTTGCGGTATCAACCGTGATTTTGCGGGGCGCTGAGAGCGACGCTACCAACAGCCACAGCCAAAGGCTGGCAACAATAAAATCCCACTGTTGAAAATCAACAGTGGGATTTCCTCATATCTTCTTCGCAAAACAAATTATGCGATTCGCTTCGATGAAGCCCATTTTCAAATGAAACGCCAAGCTTTCCGCGTTATCCAATTCGCAATCGCTGGCGAATTCGGTGCAGCCCTGCGCCTTTGCCCAATCCTGACAGGCGGCGAGAAGTGCCCGTGCGCAGCCCTTGCGGCGATACGGTTCTTTCACATAAATTCCCTCAAGATAACCTACGGGACTGCTATCCGTGCCCTCTACATAATCGTGGCGCAGCTGACACTGGGCAAAGCCTATGGGAGAATCGCCGCTATACATTATAAATACTGCGCACTCGGCATTGGCAATGAGTTCGGCAAAATCATCTGCCAGCTCGGAGACCTCATGACTTGTCCACATTTTAATCGCCAATTCGGCCACGGTCAGCGAATCGGCAACAGCAGCGCGGCGGATCATGCCTGCACCTCGGCCGCGAGCGCGGCATAAAAGTCGGGATAAGCCTTCTTCATATTGAGAATATTGCCCTCGCGATCCATGAAGCAATGCTCGGACGTGCCCACAAACAGCAGCGCGCCGGTGCTGTCATGCACATCGTAACGCAGGCACAGACGAACACCCTTGAATGCCGTTACGAAAACAGACACGGTAACGGTATCGTCAAATTTCGCGCTGCGCTTGTACTTACCCTCAATGGCGGTGACGGGAGAAACAACGCCCAGCTCCTCCATTTTGCGGTACTCCCAGCCCAAACGGGACAAAAACTCCACGCGGGCCTCCTCCATCCAGCGCACGTAGTTGGAATGGTGGACGATGCCCATCTGGTCGGTCTCGTAATATTGCACCTTGTGCTGATATGTGTTGTTCATATCTATCCCTACCTGTAATGATTTCTGCTTATGAGTGTACCATAACGCGCCGTATTTTTCAACCGAGGTGGCGGCACAGCCACTTTTCACGGGTCAAGCAGGTCAAATGCTCAGTACGCAGTTCGTTCAGCATTGAACAGTGAACATTTTCCATCGTGTACTGATACTCAAATCCGCATTTTTCCTGTACGCGCCTCGACTTGTCATTGCCGTCGAAATAACCGCACCATACCTTTTCGAGCTGTAAATCCTCAAAGGCGTAATGCAGCATCTTGCTCACGGCCTCGGGAATAAGACCCTGCCCCCAATAAGGAACACCTATCCAGTAACCAATCTCGCCCTCAGTTTCGGATAGTCCAATATTGCTTGCTCCGCCGATCATCAAGCCGATGCTGCCAATGGCGCAGCCGGTTTCGCGGTCGATCACGGCGTAGGTTTCCGGTGCGGAAAGCACGTCGCGAATGATTTCACGGCTGTTTTCCACACTTGTGTGGGGCGGCCAGCCAGCGGCGGGACCTACAGTAGGGTCAGAGGCATATTTATATAGACTTTCTGCGTCGGACTCATTCCACGGACGCAAAATCAGCCGAGTTGTTTCCAAAGTCATAATATCCTCCACGTAAAATGTATTTAGCCTAATCTACCACAAAATCGTTCATCTTTCAACACGGACGGAATATCAGTTGACAGCAGGCGGCGGGGCGGCTAAAATATAAATATTAACTATGCGAATTCGGGAGGTTTTCATATGACAACCGGTGAAATAATTGCCTTGGTAATCATAGTAATCGTGGCATTCCTCGGCGGACGGCTCGGCGTGCGCTATTACCTTAACCGCCTGCTGGGCGGCAGCCTCTTTGGCGGAAATATCCTTTAAGGGGGCGGCGAAATGAGTCTTACAGCATATTTAATTATATTCGTCACCGTTTTTATAGTTTCCATCATTTTAAAACTGTCCTTCACCATTCAGAAGCGCGCATTTAAGTGCAAATGGGACGGTGCAATTGAAGCGGACGTAAAATACGGCGGCGGCAATAAATTCGACCTCTACCTGCCCGCCGATAAATCCCGCGAGAGCTACGGCCTTGTGGTCTACCTACACTCGGGCAGCTTCAACACCGGCGACAAAAAGGACGACGCAGAGATCCTCAAATGGCTCAGCGCCAAGGGCTACGTGGCTGCGGGCGTGAACTATACGCTGGGCAACAACAGAAAGCCGGTGTCGGTTTACGATCAGTCGCTGGATATAAAGGACGCAGTTCCCAAGGTTGTAAAGCAGGCGGAGAAGCTTGGCTGTAAAATAAACGGCATGGCCATCGCGGGCGGCAGCGCCGGCGGCACTTTGGCACTGCTCTACGCACTGCGCGACGCAAAGAACACACCTGTTCCGGTAAAAATGGTGTTCGAAATGGTCGCGCCTGCCGGATTCGTCCGCGAGGATTGGACAAACTATGGCCTTGATAAGGATGCTAAGGCTGCCGCGGGCATGTTCTCGCCTATGGCAGGCAAGCTGATAACGCCCGAGGACATAGAAAGCAGCGCGTATCTCACTGCGGTGAAGAATATTTCCGCGGAGGCGTGGGTCACGGAGAAGTCCGTGCCGGTGCTCATGGCCTACGGCAAACTCGACAAGATATGCCCCTGCGCAACGGGCCGCAGACTTGCAGAAAAACTTGAAAAGTGCGGCGTGCCTCATGACTATATTGAGTTCCCCCACTCCGGACATGGTCTGCAGAACGATGACAGAATCTATAAACAGTTCGTGAAGAAGATAAGCGAATATCTGGAAACATATTTGCCTGTAAAATGAGCATTACCGCTTGCCTTGGCGGGTAAATAATGGTATTATACCGTACTTGAGAGAACAGAAAAGGAGATACGAACATGAGTTATAAAGAAGAGTTTATTCGTTTTATGGTAGAATCCGGCGTGCTGACCTTCGGTGACTTCACCACCAAGTCCGGCCGCAAGACCCCCTACTTCATCAATACCGGCAACTACAAGACCGGCGCACAGGCCGCACGCCTTGGCGATTACTATGCCGCCTGCGTTCAGGAGAATATGCCCGAGGGCATCGATTTCCTCTTCGGACCCGCTTACAAGGGAATTCCTCTTGCAGTTACCACCGCCGCCTCCCTCTACCGCAACTATAACCGCGACCTGCCCTACAGCTTCAACCGCAAGGAGGCCAAGGATCACGGCGAGGGCGGCACTATGGTCGGCTATAAGCCCAAGGACGGCGACCGCGTCGCAATCATCGAGGACGTAGTTACCGCGGGCACTGCTGTGCGCGAGACTATCGAGCTGTTCAAGCAGATCGGCGACATCAAGATCGAGGCGCTGTTCGTATCCGCTGACCGCATGGAGCGCGGCACTCGCGATTGCACCACCCTTGACGAGCTGCGCGAGGATTACGGCATCAAGGTCTATCCCATCGTTACCATTCAGGACATCAAGGAGACCCTCCACAACAAGGAGATCAACGGCAAGGTCTATATCGACGACGAAATGCGCGCCAGAATGGACGCATACCTCGCCGAATACGGCGCACGATAATATTATATATGTATAGCGGAGTTGCAGCGCGGCTCCGCTATTGTTTTGCAGCAACAATCGGCACCTGTAGGGCGGCTTGCCCTCAAGCCGCCGCAACGTAGCGACCAATACCGCAAAAACTAAACTCCGCAAAACGTAAAACAAAGGGTTAGCCTTCCCCTTGAGGGGAAGGGGGACCGCTTGCGGTGGATGAGGTGTCTGCAGCGCACCGATTATATTGTTGTTTGCTGTGCCTGCGGCGGCTGAGGCACGCCTCAGCCCTACATTCACGCACGAACTCAAATCAACAACGTAGGGCAGGGGCGTGCCCCTGCCGCCAGCACC
>JAFXFT010000037.1 GCA_017513385.1 Oscillospiraceae bacterium
CATCAAGGCACGCACCGGCCGCGAGGACGAAATTAATAAGTGTCTGCGCTGCAATACCTGCTTTGCAGGCAATGGCCGCCACCAGATCCTCCAGTGCGCCATCAATCCCGAAATCGGCCGTGAGCTGCTGGTAAGAATGACTCCTCCTGTCGAGAGCAAGAAGAAGGTTCTCATCGCAGGCGGCGGCCCCGGCGGTATGCAGGCTGCTATCACCGCGGCTAAGCGCGGACATGAGGTAATTCTCTGCGAGAAGAACGATCGTCTCGGCGGCGTACTGCTCTGCGAGGATAAGGTGCCCTTCAAGAAGAATCTTGCCGCTTATCTTGAGCGTCAGGCAATGCTCACCGAACGCGCAGGTGTTGAGATCCGCCTGAATACCGAGGTTACCCCCGAATACGCCAAGAGTATAGATGCTGACGTTATTATTGCCGCTGTCGGCGCTCGTCCCGCCGTTCCTCCCATCAAGGGTATTGAGAACGCAATGGGCGCAGAGGAGGCTTATGTCCAGCCCGAAAAGGTTGGCAAGAAGGTAGTTATCCTCGGCGCAGGTCTTGTAGGTATCGAGCTTGGTCTGTTCCTTGCAGGTATGGGCCGCGAGGTCACTGTCCTTGAGGCACAGAGCGGCCCCAACGTAGACCCCGGCAATATGCATACCCTTGCAATTATGCAGGAGATGCCCAAGCGCGGCATGGCAATGCACCTGAACGTCAAGGTGGACGAGATTACTCCCGAGGGTGCCCGCGCAGGCGATACCCTTTACGGTGCGGATACCGTAATTTACGCGACCGGTCAGCGTCCTCTGTGGGACGATGCCATTGCCCTCCACGATTGCGCTCCCGAGTTCTATCAGCTGGGCGACTGCTTTGAGCCCAGAAATATCTTCAGTGCCACTCAGGAAGCATTTACAATCGCCCGTAATATCGGCAGAATTTGATAGTACATACAAAAAACCGCCCTGCGTTTCATAACGCAGGGCGGTTGCTGTTATACAGTGTATTCGTTATGTACGATAGCGACCAGATAAAGGGATCCGTTATGCTCCTCGTAGATGAGGCGCAGCAGCGACCAGTCGAGAGCGTCTTCGTTTTGCGCGGGGATATAGAAATCTACGAAGCGGCAGCCGGGGAACAGCTCAACGGTGTTCTCGAGGGAGTTGCCGGACTTAGCTATGCGGTCGATGGTGACGATGGGAGCGCCTGCAAAGTTGCGGTCATATACAAAGCGGGAGAAATATTCGTCTGCAGACATGGATATAGGCTCGCCGGAACCATCATAAACGCCCCATACAAACGGATTTTCCACCTTGTCTATCATGGCCAGCATATCGGAGGAGAACCATTGATTGGACGTGAGGTTTATGTTAGAATAAGGAGAGAAGTAAATTCCGTATTCGGGGTGAACCAGCTTGGAGAGGGAATTGTAATCCAGCTTCTGAATATAAGAAAGAACGTTGTAGGACTGCTCGACAAGCTCCTGATTGCTTGCACCGGCGGCAGGACCGGTTATTTCAGCGCCGAGCTCTCTGTCGGGAACGGAGGTTGCCAGGTCGTATATGAGGTAACCGCCGACACCGATCACAAGACCGAGTATCAGGCATAATATGGAGATAATATGCTTTTTCATGTTTTTACCGCCATTCGTGTAATGATAACCATTACATTATAATAACTGAAACACGTTCAAAAAGCAATAATAAAGATTACAGTAAAGGACGGCGAAATTTATGCAAGTCGACGGAAAACAATATCACATCGGTTGTACTGCCGCTGACATAGGCGGCTGGTGCATTCTTCCCGGTGATCCGGGCAGATGCAAATATATCGCAAGCTTCTTCGATAGCGCCGAATACATAGGGCGCAACCGCGAATTTGAAATATGGACCGGCATGGTGGGAGATAAGCGTGTTTCCGCAGTGTCCACAGGCATCGGAGGTCCCTCGGCAGTTATTGCCATGGAGGAACTGGTAGAGCTGGGCGCTCATACTTTTATCCGTGTAGGTACCTGCGGCGGCATCAACCTCAAGGTTAAGCCCGGTGACGCGGTCATTGCATCTGCCTCCGTGCGTCAGGAGGGAACAAGCCGCGAGTACGCTCCTATTGAGTTCCCTGCGGCAGCCGATTTCGACGTAACGCTGGCACTCAAGCAGGCGGCCGACCGCCTTGGCATACCCAGTCACGTGGGCGTAGTGCAGTGCAAGGACTCTTTCTACGGTCAGCACGACCCCAAGCGTATGCCGGTTTCCTATGAGCTGCTGAATAAGTGGGAGGCTTGGAAACGCCTTGGTGTTCTTGCCAGTGAAATGGAAAGCAGCGCGCTGTTTGTTTGCGCTGCCGCACTGGGTGTGCGCTGCGGTACGGTGCTGCATACTGTGTGGAATCAGGAACGTGACACCGCCGGTTATACCGAGGATAGCCGCGAGGACGTAGGCGGCGCGATTAAAATATGTATCGAAGCTATCCGCGAAATGGAGGAATACAATAAATGAGAGCAGTTGTTACCCGCGTGAAAAGCGCATCGGTTGAAATAGACGGAAAGATCGTGGGCAAAACCGACGGCGGATTTCTGGTTCTGCTGGGCGTAAAGACCGGCGATACCGAGACCGAGTGCGAGAAGCTTATATCGAAAATCTGCCAGCTTCGCGTTTTCGAGGACGAAGAGGGCAAAATGAACCGCTCCCTTGCAGATGTAGGCGGCTCTCTGCTTGTTATAAGCCAGTTCACCCTCTACGCCGACTGCAAGAAGGGCAATCGCCCCTCCTTTATCGCAGCCGCACGCCCCGATACTGCAATTCCTCTTTATGAGATGTTTATCAAGGGCTGCCGCGACCGCGGTTTCCACGTTGAAACCGGCGAGTTCGGCGCGGATATGCAGGTAGCTTCTGTCAACGATGGTCCCGTGACAATAATTTACGATACCGACGCACTGTAACTTTTGCCGGGAGGTGAAAGCATGAGAATATGGCAAAGGCTGATTGCGGCAGTCCTGCTGACAGTGGCAGCAATCTCGGGAGTGTTGCTGACTCTGCCGGAAAATCTGACGGGAGAGTATACTACAATGGCGGCCCGCATGGAAGCGGAGTACGATTTCAGCGCTATTGTCAGCGGCGGAAATCTTGGCTATATGCGTAACTTTGAGACCCTTGAAGCACTGTCATCGGTAATACTTATTGCCCGCGCAGCCGATAGCTTAACGCCCGAAAATGCCATAGAAGTGCCAAAGCGATATACATACGATGTGCTTTCGACACGGAAGCTTGAGGTGCTGCAGGTGCTCAAGGGCGAGTTTGATGAAAACTGCGTGTTCGCGGAGCCCTGTGCCATGGACGAGAACGGTATGGTCGCCATGGGGAAATATCCTCTCGTCAAGGGTGATGTGTATCTCCTGTTCCTGCATAGCGGCGCGGTTGAAGAACTGAAGCTGGAGCTGAAAGCCATAAATCTCAGCTGGCTGCGGTTGGAGGAGGATACGCGGGCGGTTTGGAAGTATTTCAAAAAGGATTTGCCCGATGAGCTGCAATGGATGTATGATAACCTCGCTCATGCGAGCCGCTTGCCCCAAAGCACCCGTGATGCCGTGTTTGTGAACAACGAATATCCATGGCAGGAGTATGCGCTCACTACGCCGTACACCCTGCCGGGTATGGAAATACCGGTGGAGCATACCGAAGTGGAGGGCGTGCACTATTTCCGCATAGACGGAATGCCCGGGTATTATGACTGAAACGGAGGAAATTAAATGAAGCGTACCGCATTGATTTTGATTCTTGTCCTGCTGCTGGGTCTTGTCGGCTGCGGGGCGAAGGAAGATGCGTCCCAGAGCACAGAAACCCATGATTTTCTCTGCGCCTTTGCCGAGCCCTCCCGCCGATTGAAGTCCGAGAGCGGATTTTGGTACTACCTCAAGGACGACGGCAGGGTTGCCCGCTGGACGTTTATGGAGGATATTCAGAAGAACCGCGTTGAAAACAACGTGGTATTTGAAATAAAAGAGCTGGAGACCGTGGGCAGCGAGGAAGAGGGCGGATTTATATACCTTAACTATACCCTGACCAACGGCATGGATTACGCGCTCTCTCCCGCAGGAAACGTTGAGATTGCGGTGCTGCTCAAGGACGGCTGGTATATAATGCCCAATGTTCCCGATGTGGAGTTCGGAGAAATGCTGGCAGGCGGAGAGACACGCGAATGCTCCCTTGAGGTGGGCTCGCTGGATAAGACCTATCTGCCCGACGGGCACTACCGCATACAGCTGAAAATCGACGACTTGAGCTATTCCTATCTCGAATTTGATATGGAAAATGCCGCAGGCGAAGTCCGCTTGACGGTCGGATAACTTAACAAAAGTAATACCCCGCATCGATTGATGCGGGGTATTTTGCTTATACATTGAATCGGTCATATGTTTCGTAGCAATCGGTGCAGAGCTTTTTGCCGTCCTGCAGACGTATCCAGTTGGCGCCGGTGATCTCGCCGCAGCATTCACACTTGTAGGAATCGAAAATGCGGGCGGGCTCGGGCAGCGGGATTTTGGTTTCCATTGCGTCGAAGAGGGCAGAGGGCTCAATGTTCTGATAGTAAGCGAAGGACTCTGCCTTGGTCATGGGGTGGGGCTTGGGACGCTGGATAAGACGCACGGAGCGCCCGTCAGCGCGGTTGTAGAAGGAAAAGGCCTGCTTGCCGGTCATGTGGAACAGGAGATTGCCCTTGCCAACGCTGCAGCCGAGGATCACCTGAATGGCATCCACACCGCAGGCATCGTTTTCGCTTATGCAGACAACTTCTTCGTCGGGGGAAAAGTCTAGCTCCAGCAGCTCAATGGCGTAAAGGGCAGCCTTGAAGCCGATGGTAAGACCGCCGCATTCGTGACCGT
The DNA here is from genome assembly GCA_017513385.1 of Oscillospiraceae bacterium. Taxonomy (GTDB): domain Bacteria; phylum Bacillota; class Clostridia; order Oscillospirales; family Oscillospiraceae; genus RGIG6375. The sequence continues at coordinate 4,870 of JAFXFT010000037.1, forward strand.
GGAAGTCTGCGCACTTTTCCCAAAGCTTTTTAGTATCCATAGGTAAAACCACCTTATACGGAAATTACGAGAGAGATCGAAAGAATGTTTATCAGTATGTGCAGCAGAACGCTTGACCATACCGAGCCGCCCTTTTCGTAGCACCAGCAGAGGGCGAGGGAGGCGGGGAGATAGTAGAGAAAATCGATAAGCAGATCCCAGCCGAAGCCGGAGAAAAATCGACTCCATACGCAGTAGAAGGCGTAAACCAGGAATGCGACAAGGTACGCCATAATGCGGCTCTTGCGGCGCAGACCGCCAAATACCACACCTCGGAACAGAACCTCTTCGGCTATGGGCGCAAGAACGAGGGAAACGATGGGCATAACGCCGCTGTTGAGACGTACCTGAGAGAATATGCCTGTCAGCGCGGGAAAGTCATTCCATCCTACCAGCCAAAAGATGAGTGACATCAGCCAGCGAAGTATGTAGTAGCCAAAGTAGCCCAGCACTATGGCGAATAGGGCGCTTTTGCAGCATTCGATAAGGTCGGTAGCCGACTTTATAAGGTAGGAATGCATTACTATGAGAATGAACAGGCAGGTCACCGCAAAGTAAACGAAGTTGGACCAATAGTGGTTGAGCTGCGGGGCGACTGCCTCCATAACCATGGGAACGAGGAACTCAAGCACGATTATGTGCACCGGCACGAATATTGCGCCGGGGAGCAGCTCCGTGTTCTTCATGGGGAAACGGAAGGAGTTTGGTATCTTTTTCATTGCGGCAGCTCCTTCTTCAGCTCAAAGAGCAGGTTCATCGCCTCAATGGGGGTGAGGGTATTCAAATCAACGGCGTGCAGCTTTTCACTGATGCGGTCCTCGCTTATGCTGCCGAAGCTGATCTGACCATCGTCCACCGGGGCGGAGATAACGGGCGCAGCCTGAGGTGCGCCGCTTTCAAGCTCGCTGAGAATGGTTTTGGAGCGGCGAATAACACTGTCGGGAACACCGGCAAGCTTGGCGACCTCGATGCCGTAGCTGCGGTCAGCGCCGCCGGG
>JAFXFT010000038.1 GCA_017513385.1 Oscillospiraceae bacterium
ATCCTTCAGCATAATGCTGTTGAAGCCGTGCATGACGCCTTCTGTGCCGTACTTCAGACTGGCGGCATGATCGCCCATCTTGGGGCCTCTGCCCAGAGGCTCGATGCCGTAGATATCCACCGGGTCATTGAGGAAGCCCGCGACCAGTTTGTTGGCATGACCGGCGAGCTGCCCGACGCTGTAGTTGCCTGCGTAGGCGGCGGCTCCAACGCTATGGGTATTTTCTCCGGTTTCCTGAACGATCCTGTTGACATTTATGGCGTAGAGCCTCTCGGCAGAGGTCCCGCCATGGGCGACCATGCCGCCAGTCTTAAGTACGGCACCGAGGGCATCATGCACGGCTTCAACTCCATCATGCTCAAGGATGAGAACGGCGAGCCCGCACCCGTTTACTCCGTAGCCAGCGGACTTGACTATCCCTCCTCCGGCCCCGAGCATGCATTCCTGCAGGAGATCGGCAGAGTAAAGTACGACGTTGTCGACGATGAGGAAACCATCGACGCATTCTTCAAGCTCTCCCGCATGGAGGGTATTATCCCCGCCATCGAAAGCGCCCACGCAGTTGCCTACGCCATGAAACTGGCAAAGGAAATGGGCACCGGCTCCATTCTTATCAACCTCTCCGGACGCGGCGATAAGGATATGGACTACGTTATCGAAAACTACGGCATCAGATAAAAAATCAAGGAGCACCGCAAGGTGCTCCTTTTGTATGTCTGCTTACCAACTCGTTGCAGTGGAGAACGTAGGGAACGCTCTTGAGCGTTCCGCTTGTTGGGTTACTAAGGGAAGTGTATTTGGAATCGGAACGGTCAAGACCGTTCCCTACGCAATAAACGCAAAATTTGATCAGCTTTTTTACTTCACCGTCAGTGTGATGCCCTCTGTTGAGCCGTAGGGGAAATATGTATATTCTGTAGGATCGAAGTACTTCACGCCCTGCGTGATAAATCCGTTCTCACCGAAGGTGATCAAATCGCTAAGCTCATGGAAGCCCATGCTGGGCAGAGAAGCTGTGCCGCAAAGCTCTATATCATCACCTTTTCTGCGGAATATTTCATACATGTTATTGCCGCTCTCGCAGAAAAGCTGGTGAGAGTAGTATATATAACCTTCGTGGGGAACACCGCCCTTGCCGCGCATGACGAAAGACTTTTCGCCGATGCTGATATCTACCTTTGACATTCTGTCCACGCTGCTTATATATACGTTACCGTCGCCATAGAAAAGCCAGCCAAAGCAATCATCCGCAACTTTTTCCGTTTCACCGCTTGCTGTATCGTAGGCAATAAGAGCATCGGAGTCGTCTATATAAAACAACTTTCCGTCACCGATAACCATGCTGTACAAACGTGACAGAACACCGTAATCACCCACGCGCTCAACGTCTTCTGGGGTGGTGCGATAAATAATGTAGCGATATTCGCCGTAGATAGGGCGGCATATGGCATAAACGGTGTCGCCGTCTGCACACATATGTGTTATTTTAGCCGGCATAACGGCGTATTCGCTGATCTCGCCGCTCGTTAAATCCACCTTATAAACCGTTTCGGCTTCGGCGTAGAAAAGCGTGCTGCCATCAATGCAGGCGATATCGGAGTGAAGCTCGTATACGTTTTCAATAACGTCTCCACCGCTGTAATGCATGACGTATGTTTTCTTCTCATAGTCGGCTTGGCTTATAAAATAAATGTCTTCGCTTTTGGCGTCCTGCTTTTGGCAGGCGGGAAGAGTAAGAAGTACGGCAAAAAGTAAAACGCAAATAAGCAGTTTTTTCATAGTTACCTCCTATTCAACAGAGAAAACAACCAAATACTACAATTTAAGTATACTTTTTTTGTGCAATGTGTCAAGAAAAACTTTTCGAGATTCATCGTCACCCTTTACTTTTGTCCGATGAAGTGATAAACTTATTCCATAGAAATTAAAAATAAGGAGCGAAGACAATGTATCAGTGTAAATATCCGCACCTTTTCTCTCCCATAACCCTCGCCGGAACTCTGTTCAAGAACAGACTTTTTGCGTCCCCCACCGGCGGTCAGCACACTCATTACATGAACCACCCCATCAATGAGATGATCTGCTACTATGAGCGCAAGGCCATCGGCGGCGCAGCCTCCGTATGCATCGGTGACGCAATGGTAGACTCCGAAATGGCTCTCGCCAACGGCGCCCACATTCTGCTGGACGATCCCACCGGCAAGTCCCATCTGAATAAGCTATCCGACGCTATCAGCCGCCACGGCGCGGTAGCCTCCATCGAGCTCAGCCACGGTGGCAGCGGCGCGAGAATTTCCTATAATGAGGGTCATAAGATTTACGGCCCTGTGGAAAGCTACTCCAATAGCTTCGGTCAGCCCATTCATGCTGAGCCCATGACTGAGGAAATCATTCAGCACACTATCCGCAAGCACGCAGAGGCAGCCGCGTGGGCCAAGCAGTGCGGATTCGGTATGGTCACCCTCCACGGCGGTCACGGCTGGCTGCTGCATCAGTTCATGTCTCCCACCCTGAATACCCGTACCGACGAGTGGGGCGGCAGCTTCGAGAAGCGTATGCGCTTCCCGCTGGCTGTTATCAAGGCTGTCCGCGAGGCGGTTGGCCCCAACTTCCCCATCGAAATCCGTCTCAGCGGCTCCGAGTGCTATGAGGGCGGCTACGATGTAAGCTACGGTGTGAAGATCGCCGAGGCATTGGACGGCAAGGTTGACCTGCTCCACATTTCCGCAGGCAGCCATGAGGACGACCGCGTCTTTACCGTCACTCACCCCAGCATGTTCCTGCCCGACGGCGTAAATGTAAAGTATGCTGCCGAGATCAAGAAGCATGTCAAGACTCCTGTTGCAACCGTCGGCGCTCTCAGTGAGCCCGAGTTCCTTGAAGAGATAATCGCCTCCGGCAAAGCTGACGTTGTTGAGCTGGCCCGCGGCCTTATCTGCGACCCCGACCTGCCCATTAAGGCACGCAGCGGCAGAGAAGACGAGATCGCTCACTGCGTCCGCTGCTTCACTTGCTTCTCCAGCCTTATGACCCGCGGTCAGTTCTGCTGCGCGCTCAATCCCGAACTTTCCAACGAGCATGACACCAAGTATGACCGCCCCGCTGCGAAGAAGCAGAAGGTTCTCATCGCAGGCGGCGGTGTAGCCGGTATGCAGGCTGCTCTTACCGCCTCCAAGCGTGGTCACGAGGTTATCCTCTGCGAGAAGTCCGACCGCCTGGGCGGCGTTCTCCGCTGCGAGGAGCAGGTGCCCTTCAAGAAGCACCTGAGCCAGTATCTTGACCTGCAGGAGCGCATGATAGGCCGCGCACCCATCGAGGTTCGCCTTAATACCGCCGTAACTCCCGAGCTTGCTCAGGAGATCGGCCCCGACGTAATCATTGCTGCCATGGGCGCAAAGCCCGCCAATCCTCCAATTCCCGGCATTGAAAAGGCGGTCAGCGCCGAGGAAATGTACATGGCTCCCGAAAAGTCCGGCAAGAAGCTGGTAGTGCTGGGCGGCGGTCTGGTTGGCTGCGAGCTGGCAATATTCATGGCAGGCCGCGGCTGCGACGTTACCGTTGTGGAAATGGCTCCTGCACCTAACTTCGGCTGGAACATTCTGCAGGGTCAGTCCGTAGGCATCGAATTCGATAAGCTGGGTATCAAGCTCTGCACCAATACTAAGGTCAAGTCCATCGAGGACGGCGTGGTTATCGCCGAAACTCCCGAAGGTGAGGTTCGCTTCGAGGCGGATTCTATCGTTGCCGCTCTCGGCATGAAGCCTCTGCGTGAGGAGGCACTGGCACTTTCTCTCTGCGCACCCGAATTCCATCAGATAGGCGACTGCCGCGACGTAAAGAATATTTACTCCGCTACCAATGCTGCATATCAGATAGCAATGGACCTCGGAAGAGTATAAGAAACGCAAAAACCACCGTTTGCAAAAACGGTGGTTTTTTTATGTAAAGGTGAATCAGTGAGCGGCGTGCTGAGCCTCACGGAGATCGGCAACAGCGGTCTGGATAGCGTCTGCGATAGCAGGAACGTCTGCACCGCCGTGGTCCTTGAGCCACAGAATGCGGGTGATCTGACTGCCAATGTCGTAACGGAGGGTGGAAAGACCCTTAATACCGGCGATCTTTGCCTCGGTCTCGGGGCGGGCCATGATGTCAACGAGAATGTTGTAAGCCTCTTCGCATCTTTCCTTGCCGCAAGCTGCAGCAACAGCGATGACTTC
>JAFXFT010000039.1 GCA_017513385.1 Oscillospiraceae bacterium
CAGCCAAGCTGCCTCACCGCGCACTTACCAACGGCGACCAGCTGAACATCCGCTTCTCTCCCAACAGCGTTGCGGGCGACGAGGGCGCACTCAAGCTCAAGCAGCTCATCAAGACCTATTTCAAGCTGGGCGGTATGCAGGTTCAGTTCAACGTGGTCAGCACCGACTCCCTCCACGAGGCTCAGAAGGATCCCGATAACTTCAAGGATCTCATCGTACGTATCGCAGGCTTCTCCACCTACTTTGTCACCCTCGACAAGGCTACTCAGGACGACTTCATCATGCGTACCGAGCAGAGCATCTAAGCAAAAAGCTCAAAATCCCGTCAGCAATTATGCTGACGGGATTTTTGCGTCTTTAACCAATGAATATTTCTTAAGCGGCAGGGGCACGCCCCTGCCCTACGATGTTGATTTCAGTTTATTCGGTGAATGTAGGGCTGAGGCGCGCCTCAGCCGTTACACTTCATTGACACTTATACTTTTTCCTTATTTATCCCCAAAATGAACTCGCGGGTGAAGAGTATTGCATCCAAGGTAAGGCCCGCGCAGAGGTGGGGCGGGTCATCATCGTTGAAGCCGCCGGGACGCAGGTCGCGGCAGGTCAGCGACTTATACTTCTCGGTAAAGGCATGGGCGAAGGCGTTGCAGATACGCTCCACCTCATACTGATTCTCCCCCCTGTTGCTGTAATACACACCTATGAACATCAGTGCTCCCTCTACAAGGCCGCACTGAGCGCCGAACTTGCCCGCGCCGTGCATACCCTTGGCAGCGTTTATAAGCTGGGGCGAAAGATCGGTTTCAAAAAACTGAGCAAGTGCGGTTATCATTGTAACAGCGCAGTTCCAATCCTTGCCGAAGTAGCATTCCTGCACGTGGTCGCGCATCTGCTCCATAATCTTTCTGTCCACCAAATCACGGCGCACAGGTTCCTGACCAAGCTCTACCTGCATATCGGAATAGGCTTTAAACAGGTACTCGGAGAACTCTGTAAGAGTCTTTGCCGCCTCGGTTCGCATGAATCGCGGGTCCAGGTCGCCTATACGTACGCGGTCGAGACCGTCTGCGTCCTTCAGCAGCAGGGCAAGACGCTTGGCGCGTTCAAAATCGTCGGGCATATACTTGGCGATAACGCTGTCCATATCCCCGTCCTTGCGTGAATGAGCCTCCACGCCCGCCATGGTCATTTTCAGTTCCTCGCCGTCACGTCCGGTCAGTTCCTCCAGCTTGAAGCAGGAGCGGCTGCCGTGAAATTCGTCCAGCCAGTCGCTTACTCGCCCGGTATCGTGGTAGGAGCACATATCCATCAGCAGAACAGTATCCTCGCGGCCCTCCCCTTCCAGCATTGCCAGCAGGGCACCGAGGATCATTACTCTCTCGATATGTCCCTCGCCATGAACAGCACTGGTGAACAGTGCCTCGCGGTTCAGATTTTCCAGCGCATCGTAGAATATACTGCTGTACTGCCAGCGGTCAAGGCGGGTCAGCAGCAGATCGTAATCGCCCCAGCTATTACGGCGCAGAAGCTGCGCCAGCGGGCTTGCGGTGAGTTTTTCAAACACGGTATCACTCCCCTGTTATTATACTATTTTCTTGCCGTCCAGCACGGCCTCGGTAAGTTCCTCGCCGCGGTAGACAAGCTTCAGTGAGAAGAATGGGCAGGGCGTATCTATAAGACGCAGGAAAATCTTGTCGCCCTCCCAAAGGGTCAGCTCCAGCAGCTTATCCTTGGCTATCCACTCCAGCTCGCCCTCGTCGCATTCTATGAGTTCACCCTCAAATCCGTCGGCGGTGAACAGATGCATATACTCCGTTTCCCACTTATCTGACACAAAGGTAACGATGCCGCGGTACTTATAGGAGGTCAGGGTCAGCCCCGTTTCTTCCAGCGTTTCGCGGATAACGCATTCTTCGGGGCTTTCCTTATCCTCAAACTTGCCGCCGATGCCAATCCACTTATCGTGGTTCAAGTCATTTTCCTTCATGGTGCGGTGGAGCATGAGATACTGCCCCTCCCGCTCTATATAGCAAAGAGTCGTATTTTTCATAGTCTACACCTACTTAAAAAGGCGTGCCTTGCAGCACGCCTTTTATTTTTTATCTTACCTTGCCCTTCTTACCCTTCAGCTTGCACCACAGAGGACCTGCAATACAAGTGGAGGAATAGCCGCCGGCAAGAACGCCGTCCATGATGGGAACAGCAAAGTTTCTGATGGAGGATACGCCGAGAATGACCAGCAGGATTACGGGAAGCAGAGTGGTAATGGTAGTACCTATGCTTCTTCTCATGGACTGGGTCACGCTGCGGTCAACAACGCGCTCAAAGTTCTCGTTGCCGCCGGTCTTCTTGTAGTTTTCACGGACGCGGTCGAAGACAACGATGGTGGCGTTAATAGAGTAACCGATAATGGTAAGGGCTGCTGCAATGAAGTTCATGTTCATGGAGATCTGGAAGATCACATAAATGCTGAGCATTACCAGCAGGTCATGAACGAGGCAGACGATAGCCGCAACACCGGAACGCAGCTCAAAACGAATAGTGATATAAACCAGTATCAGCAGAGCTGCAAGGGCAGAAGCCACGAATGCAGCGCGGGTAATATCCTTACCGACGGATGCGGATACGTAGTCGCTGGAAACCAGCTCTACCTTATCTACGCCGTAGGCTGCCTGGACAGCCTCAAACGCCTTGTCGCGGGCAACGCTGTCGATTTCTGTCATCTTAACGGTAGCCATAGTACCGCCGTTACCGGACTTGGTTACGGAGGAGGGTCTTACGCCGGTAGCCTCGGCAACGATATTGGCAATATCGTCGGAGACTTCGCGGGTTACCTCAGTACCGAGCTCATATTCCATTGTTACACCGCCGACAAAGTCAAGGTCAAGGTTGAACATGGACTTGCCGAAAGGCAGCATGATGATGCTCACCAGACCAACGATGCAAAGCACGATGGAAATAATGCCGGTAATCTTGAACCTCTTTACGAAGGGCAGGTTCTTTTCCTCTTCGTCGCCGGTGCGCAGCTTTACGCCGTAGAGAGAAAGCTTGCTTACGCGCATTTCGGCGAGGCACTTGAGGATAAGGCGAGGTACGATGAGCATACATACCATGGAGAGGATTACACCGATAAGCAGAGTCTTGGCAAAGCCAAGGATAGTACCGGTACCCTGCCACAGCAGAACGGCAGCTGCAATAATAGTGGTGATATTGGAGTCAAGAATAGCAGTGAATGCGCGTTTGAAGCCAAGGTCAACGGCAGAACGCATGGTCTTGCCGTAGGAAAGCTCCTCGCGGATACGCTCATAGATAACAACGTTTGCGTCAACCGCCATACCTATAGTAAGTATAATACCTGCGATACCGGGCAGGGTCAGGTTGATGCCGGTAGCGGTCATGATGAACAGGAACATGGCTATATACAGCAGCAGAGCAATATCTGCCACTACGCCGGGCAGGCGGTATACGATGATCATGTAGATCATAACCAGCAGAATGCCGATAACACCGGCAAGGATAGCGGTCTCAAGGGACTTTTCACCAAGAGATGCACCAACAGCCTGCAGCTTGGACTCTTTCAGTTCAAAGGGCAGGCGGCCTGCGCTGATGATGGAAGCCAGATACTGAGCATACTCGGCATCGGAGCCGCCAAGCTGGATAATGGGGGTATCGGTATCGATACCGGTGGCAGCATAATCTTCAGCTTTGACAGAAGGCATGCTTATAATCTCGTTATCCATCATTATGGCTACATAACGATTGGCCTCATTCTTCTGGTTTGCGGCAGCCTTGGTGCCCTCCTTGAAGAGCTGACGGCCTTCCGCGTTAAGCTTGAGCTGAACAAAATACTGGTTTACACCGGCATCGCCAACAGGGCCGTAGGCTGCGGTAGCGGACTCGATCTGCTTACC
>JAFXFT010000040.1 GCA_017513385.1 Oscillospiraceae bacterium
AGTGGGGCCTGCCCATTACCGTGATCGGTATATTCGCGGGTGCCGTGTGCCTTAACCTTATCGACAAGTTGGTGCCTCATCTCCACCGCCTTGTAGGCTCCGACATCGAGGAGCATCACAATGCCAGCCTCAGCAAGGTGCTCCTGTTTGTCACAGCCATTGCAATACACAATCTGCCCGAGGGTATAGCCGCAGGTGTGGGCTTTGGCTCCGGCAATAACTCGCAGGCACTTCTCATCGCGGGCGGTATCGCCCTGCAGAACATTCCCGAGGGCATGGTAATAATCGGGCCAATGATAGCGGCGGGAGTTTCACCCCGCAAGACCTTCGTATGCGCCATGCTAACCGGCGTGGTTGAAGTGATCGGCACACTTATCGGCTACTTTGCCGTAAGCCTTGCCTCTGCCATTCTCCCCTTCGCCCTCGCCTTTGCAGGCGGCACAATGCTCTACGTAATAAGCGACGAAATGATACCCGAAACCCACGCTCACGGAAGTCAGCGCGGCGCAACCTATGCCCTGCTCGTCGGCTTCTGCGTGATGCTTATAAGTGACGTGCTCTTAGGATAATACAACAAGCAATTCCCCCGCAGGATTTGATCCTGCGGGGGAATTTTTATGATTGTGTCAATGCAGTATCAAGTTTAATTATGCAACGTATGCGTCGTAAGCTTCCTGATATACTGCAAGGATCTCATTAAGACCGATGTTGTACAGCTCTGCTACGTAGCTGTCCCATTCAGTGAGAGACTTGGAGCCGTCGATGAAGGCCATGTAGTTCTCGGAGATGTAGGTGCCGACGTCGCTGCCGTAGGTGGCGAGAGTTTCGCTCTGCTCGTTGGAGAAGGTAATACCGGTGGGATATACATATGCGTTATCGTGGGGAACGGTATCCCAATCCTCAAGGTACTTCTGAGCAACTGCGTTTGCGGGAATGAGCCAGTTGTAGTTTACATACAGACCGGGCTCGGCAATGCTGTTAAGAGCATAGGAGAGCATGATCATGGACCAGTATGCGGGGTGCTCAAGGATATAGTCGGTAATACGTCTGTCGCCGTTTTCGTCCCAGTACCAGCTTACGCCTTCGATACCGTAGGCATAAAGCTCCTTGCCGCCTTCACTGTAACGGTAGTCCAGCCAGCTGCAGACCAGAGGAATATTCTCGCAGCTTGCGGCAACAGCAGCGCTGCCCCAGTAGATACGGTCAATGTTGAAGCCCATGTGGAGAGTCTGACCCTCGGTGAGAACGGGCTTGGGGATAGCTTCCCAGCCGTAGCCCTCGGGCAGATAAATGTTGTGGCTTGCCATAGCGGTGGGACGTACGCAGGAGGTGTAGCCCATCTCGCCGGTATCAAGCTTTGCGTCATAGTCCTGCAGAGATGCGTAGCCGGACCAGTTGGGGTCGATAAGACCTTCGCTGTACCACTGATTGATCATGGTCATGAGCTGACGGTCGTTATCACGGGTGTTGCTGAGGTATACCTTGCCGTCGGTTACATAGTGAGTGGAGATACCGCTGCAGGCAGCGTAGGTATCATAGCCAACGAACTCGTATGCTCCGGGCAGCTCGATGGTGCTCATGATGGTCATGGGAGTTTCGCAGCCAAGCTCGGTCTTGAAGAAGGTAAGCATATCGTGAAGATCATCGAAGGTCTTGATATCGGTGTTCTTCTTGCCCATTGCCTCCAGCCAGTCACCGCGGGCGAATGCGCCCGAGTTGAGCTCGAGGACTTCCTTCAGCTCATAGAAGCAGAGAATAAGCTCGTCTTCGTTGAAAATCTTCTTGATGGTGTCGATATCCTCGGGATAACGAAGAGCCTCATAGATGTAGTTGGGAATATACTGACGATAGTCATAGAGGTTTACGAAATACTCGTCCTCGGTTACGCCCAGCTTGAAGTTGCCGGGATAGAAGGAGTTTGCGCCAACCATGATGTCGCAGAGGTCATCGGCAGCCAGCAGAACAGAGAAGTTCTCCTGACGCTTATCGGAGGTGACCATTACATACTCCATGTTAACGCCGGTCTTTTCATAAACGGCTCTGGGGAACTCCATCTCCTGATAACCGCCCTCGGGAAGATAGTCGGGGGTGAAGCTGGTAGTCCACATGGTGAACACTTCGTCGGTGGTGGTCAGAGGCAGCTCATACTCATACTTTTCAAGAGCGAGACCCTTTTCGTCTGCCTTGAACTTGCCTGCAGCGAGATTATAGGGGGAGTCTTCTTCTGCAGGAGGTGCGTCAGGGGTGTCGGGGGTTTCAGGGGTTTCGGTGCTTGCTCCGGGAGTGGTCACGGGAGCGTCGGGGGTGGTGGTTTCCTTGGGGCCGCAGGCCGCAAACATGGAGACGACCAGCAGCATAGCAAGGATGAGACATAATGTACGCTTCATTAACGATCTTCCTTTCTATAATGGTTATATGTGCAGGGGATTTGATTACTTCTTTTCAGCCTCAGCTTCGGCAGCAAGTCTTGCCTCCTCGGCACGGCGCCAGCAGCCGCCGCAGAGAGTGCAGTTCTTGGTAGGATCCTGAACGCACTTTCTTATTCCGCCAACCTCGGCATACTTGATGTATTTTCTGCCGTCTTCATCGGTTTCCGCAAAGAAATTGGCGAACTTACCGCGCAGGTGGACTACCTGGAAGTATACGGGCTTGGTAACTCTCTTGAACTCAAGAGGACAATGCCACATATAAGCAGGAATTCTTACGATGGTGGGTTCGGTGATGATATGCTTTTCCATGTGGTCAAGGTCTTCGCCCATCCAGAACTCGATTTCAGCATCGAAGGAGCCGAAGGGATCGGTCATATCGTAGCCAACAAAGCAGAGGTATTCTTCCTCGGAGTGGTAGTTGCTGATCTTATCAAGGAAGGCTTCCTTCATATAGCAGCGGTAGGATGCGTAGAAATTAGCGCCCTCCATGTGATCTCTGCCGCGGAAATATGCCTGATACTGAGGCATGAACTCGCCCCAGTTGTTCTTGGTGCGGATAAACTTATGTACCAGATGATCATAGCGGCCGGTGTTTACATCGTCAAACTTGACGAAATTGCCGTCATTGAAATTGCCGCTGTATTCGCCGCGACCTTCAACCGCGGTATCGAAATAGGGACGTCCGTCCTTGTCAAAGCGCTGGCGGATAGCGTAGCAGCGGCTGTTATACAGCACAGGCTGGAAGAACAGGGGCTTGCCAAGGCGCTTGATTACGATGGGGCCGTGCCAGTAGAATTCGGGTACTCGGATCATGGTGGGCTCGGTGATAACATATTTTTCCATGCTGTTCAGGTCTTCGCCCATCCAGAACTCGATTTCAGCATCGAAGGATTCAAAAGCATCGCGCAGGTCATGGCCGACAAAGGCGAGGTATTCTTCTTCTCTGTGGAAATGAGGCTCGGCACTGATTACACCGGGCTTGGTGTATGCACGGTAAGGCAGGGTGAGCTGGGAACCGGGTACGCTCAGTTCGCCCTTGAAATACGCACCCACGGGGGCGAGCAATTCGTTTTCGGCTTCAAGCTTCGGGAACTTGTAAAACATGCCGTCATAAACTCCCATAACAATCTCTCCTTTTCTATCATATAATCCGTTAGTCCAACGGGCGGCGCGCAACAGTACACTGCCACCCATATACTTATTAATTAAATTATAATAAAGTGTGTCTTTTTAGTGTATATGTGTGCTTACAGTTTGAGCTGCATATTTTTGGAGTTTTTCACAAATATAAAACGTGCTTGACCGAAGCTTTCAAAAGTAATACAATGAATTATAAGCAGATTTAACTGAATTTTAATGTTTGCCTTTGTACAAACGCACAAGAAGGTAAGATATATGAAAACCAAAAACCGCAATACGCAGGAGATTCTTCTTTCCATGTACGAAAAGCTCGTGACCGGACACGAGCTGGACAGCATTGCCCAAACCGCCGTAAGCCATTTGGAAAATCCTCTTATCATTGCCGATAAAAGCTGCCGCCTGCTCTATTCCACCGGACTGCCGCAGCAAACTGACAATCCGGTATGGCATTCGCTGCAGACGGAGGGTTATTATCCCATGGAGTATCTCGAAGCCCTTGTCAACAATCCAAGATACAGCAGGGTCTACACGGAAACTGCGCCCATTCTTCTTGAGGATAATTTTTCCGGTCACCGCTGTCTCATGTTCAAGATAGCCTACGGCAGCGCCATCATCGGCTTTGCCCAGCTGGTGGAGCAGAACCGCGCTATAACTTCCGCCGACGCTGAGCTTTTCGCCGATTTCTGCCGCATTGCCGGAACTGCACTCTGTGGTAAAAAGCCCGAAGAGGAGAATCAGAAAAAAAGCTACGAATACGTCATTGACGAGATTCTCAAGGGCAACCTGCGCGGCGACCGTCTGAAGGATCAGCTTATGGCGGTAAACATCGAGCCCACTCTTCCCCGCTGTCTTTTCGTTGTGGAAAAGGCTGGCGGAGAAAAGCTGCCCACGGAGTTCGTGCGCCGCAGCATAGAAGTCATGCTCAAGGGCTGCCAGTGTTCCGTTCACAACAGCAAAATAACCGTGCTTGTAAACTCCACCGGCGCCGCCCTGCTGCCTCCCGCCATCCGCGCCCGCTTCAAGCAGTTTCTCACAGACAACGGCCTCATCTGCGGCGGCAGCAACCGCTTCAATTCCATGAACGAGCTGCCCGCAGCCTATCAGCAGGCAGTCACCGCCAGCCGCATCGGTTATCGCATGGGCGGCAAAGGCCCCATATTCTTCATGTGGGAATACGCAACCCATCAGATGTGCGATATGCTTTACGAGCAGTGCGAGCTGATGGATTTCTGCAACCCGATGCTGGTTATGATACACATCTATGATGAGCGCAACGGCACAAAATTCCTCGAAACGCTGCGGGAATACCTGTACAGCGGAAACAGCCCCGTAAAAGCAGCGGAACGGCTGGGTGTTCACCGCAACACTATAGACTACCGCCTTGGGCGCATGAAGGAGCTTTTCGACCTGAACACCGATGACTCGGACATGATGTTCTCCTTCAAGCAATCTTTCCAGATAATCTCCTATCTTGAAACCAATCCCCGATAAGAAAAAACTGCACTTGGAAATTTCCAAGTGCAGTTTTTATCTAATTACAACATACAGCCGTAGGCAGTGGCGCGGACGCGGTGATGGTGGTAAAGCTCCTCGTTGGGCATCATATTATGCATATAGGCGATAGAAAATTTGTCCACGGGATCTGCTTCGACCCAGCTGCCGGAACCGCCGGTCCAGCCGAAGCATCCTATATGACCGTTATGGCCGTAGGTTTGTGTCATCAGCGTGCGGAAGCCGAAGCCGTAGCCATAACCGGCGAGGTAATCGTTCTCAAAGTCACGGAGCTGAGCCTCGCCCAGCTGGTTGGTATGGAGCATCTCGACAGTGCCCTTGCCCAGCAGCTTATTTCCCTTATACTCACCGCCGTTTGCCAGCATCTGCATGAAGATGGCAAAGTCGGTAGCGGAGGTGACGAGATTGGGTCTTGCGCCCACGGGAGTCTGCTCGGGGTACATGGTGGCATCGTAGAAATCCTTGGCAGCTACAAGAGTGCCGTCGGGCTGCTTATGATAATTGGTAACAATTTGGTCGCGGTTTGCGTCGGTAATGAAGGTATCGGTATTTTTCAATCCAAGGGGCTCGATAACACGGTCAACAAAGACCTCGCGCAGGTTCTTGCCGGTAAAGGTCTCAACCAGTGCGCCGGTTATCTCGCTGCCGAAGCCGTAGAGCCAATGAGAGCCGGGCTCGAACATAACCGGCACGTCAGCCATGGCGCGAACCTCTTCCTGCAGGGTGGGTACTCCCTTTTCAAGGAGCTTTGCAATGCGCTCGTTCATGGCCACAAGAGTGGGAGTGGTTGCATTGGGTATGGGCGCCATGCAGTAAGGCAGACCGCACATCATGGCTACAGCGTTGCGGATAGTCAGCGGGCGCTCGGTTGGAACCACGTCAACCTCGCCGTTGGGGCGAACCACATACTTTTTTGTGTTCTTCCACTCGGGCAGATAGTCGCCTACAGGGTCGGAGAACAGGAACTTGCCCTCTTCAAAGAGCATGCCGAGAATAGCATAAGTAAACAGCTTGGTGGTAGATGCCTGACGGAACATGGAGTTTGCGTCCACCTTTTTTCCGGACTCAATATCGGCATAGCCTGCTCCGCCCTCATAGAGCAGCTCGTCGCCCTGCATTATGCTGCAGGTGCAGCCCGGTACACTGTTTGCGGCGAAATTCTCAAGGAGTTTATCAAGTCTGGAAAAATCCTTTTTCATTTTGCATTCCTCCGTTTATTGTTTTTTATCATTTTACTCCATAAAAGTCCCGAGAGCAAGTAAAAAACTTCCTTCATCCCAACGGACAAAGGAAGTTTTAATAAGCTTATCTCTTTTTCAGCATTTCCCATTCCCTGCGAGTTATCGCGCAGGCATAGGACACTCCGTTTATTTCGTCGGCATATTCCTTGACTTTTCTCATCCCCACCGCAATCGCCGTGGCATAGGAAGCGGAGTTTGTATATTTCATATACGAATACAGGCAATCATACCCCGTATTCTCAAAGCTCCAATCTCTCACCGCTCTTGCGGCTTCGCTGCCGAATCCCTGCCGCCAATATTTCTTATGAATATGATAGCCTATTTCCGGCAGCAGCTCTCCGTCAATGTTTTGAACCGTCAATCCGCAGTCACCGATAAATTCGCCGGTTTCTTCGAGGATAACTGCCCACAAACCAAAGCCATATTCCTCATACCTTTTAATGTTCTTTTCAATCCACTTTCGTGTCATTTCTTCATTAAAAGGCTTGGGATAATGCCGCATGGTTTCCGCATCCGACAATATTTCAAACAGTGCAGCAAAGTCCGCCAAGCGGTATTCTCTCAGTATCAGCCTCTCCGTTCGCAGTACCATGCAATCTCCTCCCTTAAATCCGATTTCAGTTTAGCAAACTCACCTGCTTGCGTCAACAACATAAAAAAACAGCGGAGAGCCGAAGCTCTCCGCTGAAATCATTTATGCAACTCTTACTCAGCCAGAACGTCAGCCAGCTGCATTGCATATGCCAGTGCGCGGCCGTAGCTGTTACCGTTGAGCAGGAGGGGATAGTCAACTGCGTACATACCGCCGGCTGCGTTACCAACTGCATACAGACCGGGGATGTTCTTGGCGTCTGCGCCGATAACGTTCAGGTTGGTGTCGACCTGAGCGCCGCCGAATACGTCGAGGAGAGAGGGACCCCACTTGCATGCGTAGAAGGGACCCTTCTCGATGCTGGTGAGCAGTCTGGTACGCTTACCGAAGTCAACGTCGTCGCCCATGGCAACCAGCTCATTGTAACGCTTTACGGTCTTGAGCAGGTTCTCTACGGGAACTTCCATCTTCTCGGCCAGCTCTTCGAGGGTGTCTGCTACGAAAGCATTGCCGTCGTCGATGTACTTCTGCATAACGGCTTCCATTCTCTCGCGGTTGAAGCTGTCGCCAACAACGCTGAGGGGCATCATGCCCTGGCCGCCCAGCTCGCTGAAGCGGTCAGCCATTTCATCGAGGTACTTGCTGTCCCAAACGGAGTAAGCGAAGTCACCGCCGGGCTGCATGAGGCAGCGAACGGACTTTGCCTGCATCCAGGTATCCTCGTTCATGAAGCGCTTGCCGAGACGGTTAACGTGGAGGAAGAAGCCCTGATAGCCGCTGTAAGCCAGAGCGTGAATGGTGGGAGCCCACTCGGGGTTATCCAGAGCAGCGCCTGCCCAGTAAGCCATCTTCTGACCGTCGCCGGTATTGCCCTTACGCTTTACCTGCTGACCGGGACGAGTGCCGATGGGGCAGAATGCTTCCATCATTTCGGGGTCGTCGCTGCAGTCGCCGGTGGCGAGAACAACAGCCTTGGTGCCGACGTAACGGCGATACTTGCCGTCTTCGCACATTGCTATGCAGCCGGTAACGCGGCCTGCTTCGTCCTTCTCAAGGTATACGGCATAGGTGCTGCGGTGGAGAGTGCCGCCCATTTCAAGGAAAGCCTTCTCAAAAATCTCACAAGCCAGGAAGCCGCCGCCCCAGTGCTTATACTTCTTGCTGTCTCTCTTCTGGAAGATGTGGTGAGTGCCGGGATATTCGCTGAACATGGGTCCCTTGTAAGCTTCGTATACACCAACCTCAAGGCAGTCACCTGCAAGGTCCAGCATCCAGTGGAAGCCCTCGGCGCTGCGGTTGATGAACAGCCACAGCAGGTCTTCCTGAACGCGGCTGCCGCTCATCTTGAGCCAGTCAGCAGCCAGCATCTTCTTATCGATCTCGATGCCCTTCTCTGCCATAACGCGGCTGTTAACAGCAGCGATCTGACCGGCGAGAGCCTGCATGGTCTTGTTCTTGTCAATGATGATGGTATCAAGGCCACGATATCTGCAGCGAGCGCCTGCAGCAAGGCCGCTGATGCCGCCGCCGATCATGATAACCTCAGCGGTAAGAGTTTCAACAATTTCAGTCTCTGCGATTTTCTCGGGAGGAGTTTCCCAACTGTAACCCTTCTTGGGTGCACGGTTGGAATAGAATTTCATTTCGAGTTCCTGCATGGTGGTTTTCCCCTTTCGGTATTTTGTTATATTTACTAATATTATGATTATAACCTATCCCTCGCATTTGCACAAGTACCTATTGTATTTCACCCTTACAACATTCAGCACCAAAAATTAAGCATAATATATAATAATCAAAACATTCTCTTTCATCTTTCCAATTAGCAAACCGTACTTTACTAATCCGACGGACAAGAGTATATTTGTTATATAAGTCGCAATAATTAAGACCTGCCAAAAGGTTGTGATCCTATGAAGATAAAAACGAGCAGACCCTCCTCAAAAGCAGTACGCATGTTCACCGACAGAGAAGAGCCCCGCGCCGCATTTTGGAAGCAATACAATGCGGTCAAGGCTGAGCTGCAGCAGGACAGTAATGTCCACGTGCTCAACTTCTACGGCATCGGCGGCATCGGTAAAAGCAGCCTGCTGAAAAAGCTTATATCGGAAATGAAAGAGGAGCTTTCCGCTCCCCGATACATATACATCGATTTGAGCAACGGTCAGGAGAGCCGCGCAGTTCTGGATAAAATGAGAAACATGCTCGCCGACACCTACGGCTTCAGCTTTCCTCTGTTCGAGCTGGCCTCCTATGTCTATGCCCAAAAGCTCGGCGATAAGGTCTCCCCACTCGAGGTGCAGGCACTTACGAAAAAGAGCCCCATATTGAGCTTTATGATGTCTGCCGCCGGAAGCATTCCCGTTCTCGGCGTTGCCACAAAGGTTCTCTCTTTGGCCGATCAGGGCGTTGCCGTGGTTCGTTCATATCTTAAAAATCACAGCCGTGAGCTGAAGCAGATAGAATTTTTTGAAGCAGAGGAGCTATACAAAAAGCTCCCCGCGCTGTTTGCCATAGATCTGACCTACAATCTCGAGGACACAGACGAGCCCCTTGTAATCTTCCTGGATACCTACGAAGCTCTCGTAAATGAGCTTAGCTCCATCGGTGAGCCGCTCACCGCCGATGAATGGATAAGGGGCGACGAGGGTCTCGTTCAGTATGCCGCCAATACGCTTTGGGTCATTTCCGGCAGAGAAAAGCTTAAATGGGAGCGTTTTGACCGTGAGCTTGGCGAGTCTGTAGAGTCTCACATTCTCGGAAATCTTTCTCAGTCCGACAGCGAGCACTTTTTGGAGCAGGCCGGTATAATCGACGGCAAGCTCCGCACTCAGCTTTATGCTCTCACCAACGGCACTCCGGTCTACCTTGACCTCTGTGTGGATCAGTTTTCACGTATGCTCAACGAGGGCATAAAGCCCGAAATTTCCCTGTTCGGTCAAAACACCTTTGAGCTTATCACCAGGTTTATCCGATATATGGACAACGCCCATCAGGACCTTGTGTATATGCTTGCCTGCCTCGACAAATGGGACGACGCTCTCATTGCCGATATATCCGCCTCGCCCCGGCTGAATTTCAGCTGGACTTCCTACAGCAAGGCGAAGGACTATTCCTTCGTAATCGCCTCCGAGGACGGTATGTATAATATCCACCAGACGGTCGGCACCGTTTTGTGCGCCGGCTGCCCCGACATCATAAAGAGCAGCGTGCGCCGCAGCCTTGTGAGCATATTTGCCGATACGCTCAATGATGTCGGTGCGTTTTCCTCCGATTTTGCAAGGGCATCGACCTATATCGCGCAGGCATGTTTACTCAGCAAAAACCGCGACGAGTTTTTTGAGTTTTACTCCGAAACGGTACACGATCACTTGATTTTAGCCTGCGCCGCAGGTCAGTTTCAGCTTGCCAAAAACGTTTTTGACATGCTGTGGCATGTCATTGAGCAGGACAAGGGCGATTTGCTTTATGCCTGCGCGGTCAGTGATAAATCCTATTTCTTGCAGGAAACCGGAGATTATAATAGTGCCCTGCAGCATGCAGAGAGCGCATTAAGCCTGTATACTCACCTTCTCGGCCACGAGCACCCCGATACATTTTCCGCAATGAACCGCTTGTCGGCAGTTCTTTTTCGTTTGGGCAAATATAATGAAGCCTATGAATTGAGTCAGCTTGTTCTCGAAAAGAGCACCGCAGCGCTTGGTGCTGATTACCACGATACACTCATCGCAATGAACAATTCGGCTTCAGCACTTTCTGCGCTTGGTAAGCACGAAGATGCCCTCGCCTTAAATCTGATTGTTCTCGAAAAAACTACCGCCGAATTCGGCGAGGAGCATCCTGTCACGATCACCCAAATGCACAATTTGGCTGAAACACTTACAGCCTTGGGTAAATATGAAGATGCGCTCAGCTTGAACCGAATAGTTCTGGAAAAGAGCGTTGCGGTATTTGGCGAAAACCATCCTCAGACCATCTCAGCCATAAACGGGCTGGGCTCGACACTTTATAGTTCGGGCAGGCACGAGGAGGCTCTCGAATTAGCCCACCTTATCCTCGAAAAAAACAGTGCGGTGTTTGGGGAAAGTCACCCAAACACCGTCACCGCAATGAGTAATCTGGCCTTGGCCTGTTCCGGATTGGGCAGGTATGAGGAGGCCATTGAATTAAGTCTGCTTGTTTTCGAGGCAAGAGTTATGCTTCTCGGCGCGGAGCATCCCCTTTCCATATCCGCGCAGGACAACATGTTTTCAATACTGTCCGAGCTGGACAACGATAAAGCCGCCGCGGAACTATTCGTATCCGCATTGACAAAGAGATTAAAGCTTCTCGGCGCGGAGCACCCTTTTTCCATTGCCATGCAGGACGCTTTGGAGCAAATGACGCAGGCTATGGACGCACTCGGGGATGATTAACAGCGCATATCTCTTATGCGCCGCCGAAGCTG
>JAFXFT010000041.1 GCA_017513385.1 Oscillospiraceae bacterium
AAAATAAAGGCAGGCATGGCAAAGCCCAAGCTGCTGGACACCTCAGTAATAATAGACGGACGAATAGCGGATATCTGTGCTACCGGCATAATAGAGGGTACCCCCATAGTGCCGGCCTTTGTGCTGCAGGAGCTTCAGCACATCGCAGACAGCTCGGATACTCTTAAGCGCAACCGCGGCAGAAGAGGACTGGATATCCTCAAGGATCTGCAGGAAAACGGCTCTGTTCCCGTAAACATTGTCAGCAATGACTATGAGGACATAACCGAGGTGGATTCCAAGCTTATACGCCTTGCTGCGGACATGCGGGGAGTGGTGGTCACCAACGACTACAATTTAAATAAAGTAGCGGCGGTGAGGAATGTGCCGGTGCTGAATATCAACGAGCTGGCAAACGCCGTAAAGCCCGTTGCGCTGCCCGGCGAGGAGATGCTGATACAGATAGTCAAGGAGGGCAAGGAGCCCGGTCAGGGCGTTGGCTACCTTGATGACGGCACCATGATAGTTGTGGAGGGCGGAAGAAAGCTTATGGGCGAAACTGTGGAGGTGGCGGTAACAACAGTGCTGCAGACCGCCGCCGGCCGCATGATATTCGCAAGGATAAAATAAGGCTTTTTGCGGATAAACTCCCCTCGACAAAAGACGGCAAAATTAAATATAAAAGTTTTTAAGAAAGGCATTCTTGTCTGTTGACAACCTTGACATGCGGTGATACAATAGTATACTGCGTTAGCATGGTATGTTGCGGTAAAATGCCTTTTTGTTTGGCCAAAAAAAGCCGCAAAAAACATGCTGGGTATTCTATGCCCTGAATATGGAAAGCATCATCCAAAGAGACGCATGGATGATATAAGCCGCAGTTATACAACCCCAACATATGACAATAATCAGCAGTAAGGAGTGAACACGATGGTGCATGAGGTGTACATGGGCAAAAAGAAGCGCATGAGCTTCTCCCGGATCAACGAAGTCCTCGACATGCCCGACCTGATAGAGGTTCAGAAGAATTCCTATCAGCGGTTCGTTGAGGAGGATCTCAGAGAGGTTCTGGACGATATTTCGCCCATAACGGACTATTCCGAAAAGCTCGTTCTTGAATTTGTAGACTACTCCATCGACTTTGACCATCCCAAGTACTCTGTGGAAGAGTGCAAGGAGAGGGACGTAAACTATTGCGCACCCCTCAAGGTCACCGTTCGCCTTATCAATAAAGAAACCGGCGAAGTGAAGGAGCAGCCTGTATTCATGGGCGACTTCCCCCTGATGACCGAGCAGGGCACCTTCATTATAAACGGAGCAGAGAGGGTAATCGTATCCCAGCTGGTCCGTTCCCCCGGCGTGTACTATTCCGAGACCATCGACAAGGTTGGCAAGCACCTGTTTGCTTCTCAGGTCATCCCCAACCGCGGCGCATGGCTGGAATATGAAACCGACAGCAACGAGATCATGTACGTCAAGATCGACCGTCAGCGCAAGGTGTTCATCACCGCCCTGCTGAGGGCTCTTGGCTATGGCTCCGATGGCCAGATCCTGGAGCTGCTGGGCGAAGACGAGCGCCTCAAGGCTACCCTGGAAAAGGACACCACCAAGTCCACCGAGGATGGTCTTATCGAGATATACAAGCGCCAGCGCCCCGGCGAGCCTCCCACAGAGGAATCCGCCCGCAGCCTGCTCAACGCGCTGTTCTTTGACAAGCGCTATGACCTGGCCCGCGTAGGCCGCTATAAGTTCAACAAGAAGCTGTCCATCGCCGCACGTATCGCCGGCCTTACCGCCGCCGAGACCGTGATCGCACCCGCCACCGGCGAGGTGCTTGTTGGCGAGGGCGAAATCATCAGCCGTGAGGCCGCTCTCCAGATCGAGAACGCCGGCGTACACGGCATGTACGTAATCGCTCCCGACGGCGCAAAGGTAAAGGTACTGGGCAACCTGTTCGTGGACGCTTCCTGCTATCTGGACTTTGACCCCGAGGAAGCCGGCCTCAACGAAAAGGTACATTACCCCACTCTTGCCGCCCTTATGGAAGAGGGCAAGGATATGGATGAGGAGGCCTTCAAGGCTCTGCTCAAGGCCCATGTATACGACCTTATCCCCCGCCATATCATCGTTGACGATATCACCTGCTCCATCAGCTACCTGCTGGGCATGCACCACGGCATCGGCCGCACCGATGATATCGACCACCTTGGCAACCGCCGTATCAGGAGCGTAGGCGAGCTGCTTCAGAACCAGATCCGCGTGGGTATGACCCGCCTGGAGCGCGTGGTTCGCGAGCGCATGTCCATTCAGGACACCGAGACCGCCATGCCCTCCAACCTTATAAACATCCGTCCTGTGACCGCTGCCATCAAGGAGTTCTTCGGCTCCTCCCAGCTGTCCCAGTTCATGGATCAGACCAACCCCCTTGCAGAGCTGACCCACAAGCGCAGGCTGTCTGCTCTGGGCCCCGGCGGTCTTAACCGTGAGCGTGCAACCTTCGATGTTCGAGACGTTCACTTCTCTCATTACGGCCGTATGTGCCCCATTG
>JAFXFT010000042.1 GCA_017513385.1 Oscillospiraceae bacterium
CCCGACGCTATCCGCGCCTTCAACGACGTACTCAAGCCCATGGGCATCACCAAGTGCGGCATCCGCCTTGACTCCGGCGACCTCGCTTACCTCACCCGTCAGGCACGAAAGATGCTTGACGATGCAGGCTGGACGGAGTGCACCATCACCGTAAGCAACGCTCTGGACGAGTACCTCATCGACGATCTTCTTGATCAGGGTGCCTGCATTGACTGCTTCGGCGTAGGCGAGCGCCTTATCACCGCCCGCTCCGAACCCGTTTTCGGCGGTGTTTACAAGCTGGCAGCAGTTGAGGACGAGCACGGCAATATTATCCCCAAGATAAAGATAAGCGAGAACGTGGCCAAGATAACCAATCCCCACTTCAAGAAAATTTATCGTCTTTTCGACAAGGAAACCGGCAAGGCCGAGGCAGATTACCTCTGCCTGCACACCGAAACCGTGGACGACAGCCAGCCTCTCACCATTTTCGACCCCGACATCACATGGAAGGAAAAGACTCTTACCAATTTCACCGCCAAGGAGCTGATGGTTCCCATCTTCCTTAATGGTGAGCTGGTATACGAAAAGCCCACACTGGCGGAGATAAGAGACTACTGTGCCCAGCAGATAGACACCCTTTGGGACGAGGTAAAGCGTTTTGACAATCCCCACAACTACTATGTGGACCTGAGCTTTGACCTTTGGACTATCCGCCGCAAGCTTTTGAAGAGCAACAGCTGATATGAAGAACACACTTTCCGCCGAACAGCGCCGTGCTGCGCTCAAAGACGTGCTTTCCACCTCAGGCGCTCCCATCAGCGCCTCGGCTCTTGCTGCCCGCTTTTCAGTAAGCAGGCAGGTAATAGTGGGCGACATCGCCCTGCTGCGAGCCTCCGGAGCTGATATTTCCGCAACCCCTCGAGGTTACATCATAAACCGCGACCGCCTTGGCGTGCGTCACACCGTGGCCTGCGTACACTGCTGCGAGGATACCGCCAAGGAATTGAACATCATGGTGGACAACGGCTGCACCGTGGTGGACGTTATCGTTGAGCATCCCATCTACGGCCAGATTTCCGGTCGGCTCGACCTTTCCTCCCGCTACGATGTTTCTCAGTTCGTGGATAAGCTTTCCACGCAGGACGCGCCTCCGCTCTCCTCCCTCACCGGCGGAGTGCATCTGCACACCCTTATCTGCCCCGATGAGGGCGCGTATATTCGGGTGCGCAGCGAGCTGGCAAAAGAAAATCTGTTGTTTACCGAATAATTCTGCAAAAGCTCTTGACAAATCGAACGTGTTCGCTATAATGAGTCCATGCAGGTGTCTTGACATCTGTATGGACTTATCGTCTTTGTCGGTGAATTGAAGCTTCGCTTCATGAATTGCGCCGAACGCACATGAATTGGCGCAGCGCGCCATGAATGATGTTTCTTTCATGCCCATCAGAGCAATTCATGCCAAGCAATTCACGAAATTCTCAATTTCAATTCATGCCGCAGGCAATTCATTCTTTACTCTTACAAAAAGGATGTGGTCATGTGAAAAAGTTCTTCGCTGCACTCAAGGCATTCTTCATTCGCAAAAACGTAGTCATTTCCGGCCGCCGCTACGGCGTCGATGCGCTGGGCGCCATGGCACAGGGTCTGTTCTGTTCCCTGCTGGTCGGTACTATTCTCAACACACTGGGAAGCCAGCTGCACATAGGTTTCCTTACCGCCACCGTTGCCACTGTTAACGGCACAAGCTACACAATAGGCGGTCTCGCCTCGGCAATGGTCGGCCCCGCAATGGCTGTTGCCATCGGTCACGCACTGGCCGCTCCGCCGATGGTACTCTTCTCTCTTATCCCCGTTGGCTTTGCCACCAACGCAATAGGCGGCGCAGGCGGTCCTTTAGCAGTTTACGTTGTTGCGGTCATTGCCTCCGAGGCAGGTAAACTCATCTCCAAGGAAACCAAGATTGACATTCTCGTCACTCCCATCGTCACCATCCTCGTTGGTGTCGGTCTTGCTTACCTCATTGCCGCACCTATCGGCACCGCCGCAAGCTATGTTGGCAAGCTCATTATGATGGCAACCGACCTGCAGCCCCTGCTCATGGGTATCGTAGTATCCGTTGTTGTGGGTATCGCCCTCACCCTGCCCATCTCCTCCGCCGCTATCTGCGCGGCGCTGGGTCTCACCGGTCTTGCAGGCGGCGCTGCCGTGGCAGGCTGCTGCGCCCAGATGGTTGGATTTGCTATTATGTCCTTCCGCGAAAACCGCTGGGGCGGTCTCGTAAGCCAGGGTATCGGCACCTCCATGCTGCAGATGCCCAACATCGTTAAAAATCCCCGCATCTGGATCCCTCCCACGCTGGCTTCCGCCATTACCGGTCCCATCGCCACCTGCGTATTCAAGCTGCAGATGAACGGTGCCGCTGTAAACTCCGGCATGGGCACCTGCGGATTCTGCGGTCAGATCGGTGTTTACACCGGCTGGATAGCAGACATTGAAGCCGGTCTCAAGGCCTCTATCACCGCAATGGATTGGGTGGGTCTTGTGCTCATCTGTTTCGTCCTCCCCGCTGTTCTCAGCTGGGCATTCGGTCTTTTCTTCCGCAAAATAGGCTGGATCAAGGACGGCGACCTGAAGCTGAACTGATACATATGAAAACCGCTGTATCTCACGATACAGCGGTTTTGTCATATACACACTACAACAGGCTTATCAATAGTCATTTCGTCGGGAGTTACGCGGCAATCTATGGCATAAATCTGGACTCCCTCCTCGGCGGCGCGGCGCAGAGCTTCGCCAAATTCGAGGTGGGTGCGGACATTGGCACGGAACTCATGCACGCCCTTCATTTGTATCACAAACAGCACCGCTGCCTCGAAACCCTCGTCGATACAACTGACCAATCCATTGAGATGCTTCACACCTCTTTCCGTAGGTGCGTCGGGGAACATTGCAATGCCGTTCTCCTCAAGGGTAACGCCCTTGACCTCCATATAAATTTTCCGTTCACCCGCTTCGATATAGAAGTCATAGCGGGAGTCACCGTGCTTCGCCTCGGGCTTTACGAGCGTTACGCCCTCAAACATCTGCGGAATAAACTCAGCAGCCGCCTTATTGGGTGCCTGACTATCCATATTAATCAGCACATCGTCTTTATACACGGCAATAAGGTCGTACTTCGTCTTTCGGGTGGGATTATCCGAGCGCTGCAGATATACCCGCGCACCGGGAATGAGCAGTTCGGCGCAGCGCCCCGTATTCTTAACGTGACAGACCTCCACCGCACCATTTATCTCCACATGTGCTATAAAGCGGTTGGGTCGGGCGAGGAATATACCCTCAACGATGTTATTGTATTTCATTCACATCACCGCCACTATTGTAGCACACGGCGGCAGTTTTCTCAATCTTCGCCATGATATTTCCGTCTTGTGGCCTCGCCGCCTCTGATATGCCGCTCCGCCTTATTCTGCTCCAGTATATCCTTAACCTGCGTATACAGCGTTACATTGTATCCTTTAAGCCTTTCGGAAAGGTCTTTATGTACGGTGGACTTGCTTACTCCAAAATGTTTGGCTGCCGCCCGAACGGTGGCTTTGTTCTCTATTATGTACTCCGCCAGTTCTACTGCGCGCCGTTCAATATCGGATTTCAAATGCACCACTCCAATTATAATACTGCTAAAATATATGGCTATTTTCTTCGGGATATGATATGATGAACTCAATGAATTTATTGGAGGAGCATTATGCAGTTTCTGTATTTTCTTGAAGGCATACGCAATCCGTTTTTAGACGGCTTCTTTTCCCTTGTAACCCGCCTTGGTGAGGAAACCATATTCCTCGCAGCCGCTATAATCGTTTTCTGGTGCTTCAGTAAGCAGAAGGGCTACTATCTGCTTACCGTAGGCTTCTTCGGCACGGTTATCAATCAGTTTCTGAAGCTGATTTGCCGCATTCCCCGTCCCTGGGTACGCGATCCGAATTTCACCGTAGTTGAATCTGCTATTGAGGAGGCCACGGGCTACTCCTTCCCCAGCGGTCATACGCAAAACGCCGTTTCCGTATTCGGCAGTATCGCCCTCAGCTGGAAAAGCATAGCGCTGCGAGCTATCTGCATCGTACTGATCGTGCTCACCGCCCTTTCCCGCATGTATCTCGGTGTACATACCCCCGCCGATGTACTGGTATCTTTGGCTATAACCACCGCACTGGTTTTCGTACTCTATCCCGTTTTCCGCAAGGGTGAGAATGAGCCCAAATATCTTTACATCACTTTCAGTGTTCTTTTCCTGCTGTCGCTGGCAGTGGCTCTGTTCTTCGAGTTCAACCGCTGGCCTGACGACATTGCCGAGCACAATCTGCTCTCGGGCCAGAAGAACGCCTACACCATGCTGGGCTGCTCTGCCGCGCTGCTCCTTGCCTTCCACCTTGAGCGCAAGCGCATCGGTTTCGACACCAAGGCACCCATCGGCGCACAGATTCTCAAGGCTGCTCTCGGTCTCATTATCGTGGTAGCGCTGAAGGCTGCTCTCAAGCCCGTGTTCAACCTCATTTTCGGCGGACATCTCGTTGCCAACGCACTGCGTTATTTCTGCCTCGTCATTTTCGCCGCGCTGGTATGGCCCCTTACCTTCCCCTGGTTCAGGAAGGGCTGCCCTCTCAGCAAGCGGGCAAAAAAGGCACTGAAAGTAATCGTAATTATCCTCATTGTAATTATCCTGCTGGCTGCGTTCCTCTTCTGGTGGGTCACCCGCGACACAAAGGTTGCCCCCATCAGCACCGATAACGCAGAAAATCCTCTTATTACCCCCCTCGGCGTGACCATGCTTTCAGGACATCGTGCAGGCGGCGGTATTGCCCCCGAGAACACCATGATGGCGCTGAAAAACTGCGTGGACAGCCCCGTTTACGAACTTGACATTTTCGAGTTCGACGTGCACCTTACCGCTGACGATGTTCTTGTTCTGCTCCATGACTCCACCCTCGACCGCACCAGCGATGCCGCGGAATATTTCGGCGAAGAAAATGTGGACGTAGGCAGCAAGACCCTCAGCGAGCTGAAGAATCTCAACATGGGCGAGAAATTCGTGAACGACAACGGCGAGTCTCCTTTCGTTGGTCTGCGCGGCGATGACATTCCTGACGAGCTGCACATTGTTACCCTCTCTGAGGTTCTTGAGTACCTCGAAACAAGCGGCGATTATCGCTATATTATCGAGATAAAGAACGGCGGTGAGCGCGGTCTTGAAGCAGCTGATATGCTTTACGCAACCCTTGAAAGCTTCGGCTGCACTCAGCGTACAGTTGTAGGCACCTTCCACAACGAAGTCACTGCATATATTGATTCCACCTATCCCGATCTGCCCCGCAGTGCAGGCATGAACGAATGCATAATGTTCTACCTCAACGCACTGCTGGGCATCAAAAAGGACGAGGGCGCATTCCCCTTCGTTGCCCTGCAGATTCCCACCACCGACTATGTTGTCAACCTCGGTACCTCCCGCGTAGTGAATTACGCTCATAGGAACAACATTGCCGTACAGTATTGGACAATCAACGACATGGACGAGGTAGCCCGCCTGCAGTCCATCGGCGCCGACGCAATCATGACCGACGTGCCCGATGCAGCCGCACCTATCCTCAACCAACCCTGAACGCCATGAAAAAATCAAACTACACCATAATGCGCGACCAGATGAAGCTGGAATTTTTGAAGTATGACCAGCAGGCAATGATAGATAAGTTCTATCTCGATGCCGACGAGGATTATATTTACATCACAATGCTGCGCCGCCCCCATCGCATAAGCCGCAGCACAGGCACGGTAGAATGGTCGGACGATGGCTTCGCCACTGTCACCGAAGCTGACTACAACGTAAGCATGACTATTTTTGACGTGCTATGTAAATCCGCGCCCGATTGCAGCTACGCAGGCGTTTTCCGCAGCGTACACAGCATCGGCAAACAGCTTTATTCCGCCGCTCCCGGCAGCAACTTCTTCCGACAAAGTGCGCTGGATTTCTCCGCCGCACCGGAAAAGCTTCACAATGCCTGCAAGGCTTTGGGCGGAAAGGAATATTTCGCAGGCGATATCGCTTACATTCTGCCCCTTTTCGATTTTCTCCCCATAGTGTTCCAATACTGGCTGGCGGACGATGAATTTGAAGCCGACATAAAGTTCCTTTGGGACGAAAATGCACTGGACTTCATGCATTTTGAAACCACTTTTTTCGCCGCCGGTCATATCCTGCAGCGGTTGGCCGAATTATCCGGGCTGTGATTTGTGATTTTCTCCATTCAACATCGCCTGAACGCAAATATTTTCATGCAATTAGTTTTACATTTTTATTGTGCAATTCCTATTTTTCGTATATAATATTCCAGTAATTTTAGATTTACATACAGGAGGACTTATTATGAATCTTGTTTATACCGGAAAGACCAAGGACGTTTTCAAGCTGGATAACGGCAACTATCTGCTCAAGTTCAAGGACGACTGCACCGGCAAGGACGGCGTATTCGATCCCGGTGAGAACTCTGTCGGCCTCACCATCGAGGGTGTTGGCGACGTTAATCTGAGAATGTCCATCTACTTCTTCGAGAAGATCAACGCAGCAGGCATCAAGACCCACTACGTAAGCGCAGATCTGGCTAACACCACTATGGAAGTCCTCCCTGCCAAGGTATTCGGCAAGGGTCTTGAAGTTATCTGCCGCAACAAGGCTGTCGGCAGCTTTATCCGCCGCTACGGCGCTCTTATCGAGTCCGGCGCTGACCTGCCCTCTTACGTTGAAACCACCCTCAAGGACGACGAGAAGGGCGATCCCCTGATCACCAAGGATGCTCTGGTTGC
>JAFXFT010000043.1 GCA_017513385.1 Oscillospiraceae bacterium
TCCCCCTGAGGGGAAGGTGGCATGTGCGTAAGCAAATGACGGATGAGGGGCGCTGAAGTTACCGCCGCAGTTGTGTGGGGCGCTGAAGTCTCCTCCGCCGTTATTCGGAGCGTCGCGGTTGTCGGTGCAAACGGCAGGGCGCCCATGCCCTACGAAATAACAATAATTTTATTCATTGAATGTAGGGAACGGTCTTGACCGTTCCGCATACACCGTCGCCGCAGGCAATCAACCAACAAGCGGAACGCTCAAGAGCGTTCCCTACGAGGCATAACGCACATTGCCGCAAATCACCGCATCGACATATTCGCGTCATTCCGAGCTCCGCGAGGAATCCCCCCGTTGAATGGTGCGCAGTGACGACCACTGCCTTGCGCCTATATAGGGGATTATTCGGGCTGCGCCCTCTGAATGACGCGAAAATTTGCAGTGCTCTCCCCTTTTCAATGTTTCACGTGAAACATTGTGGGCAACCATTGCCAAGGAGCATGAAAAATGGTATTATACCTACATATAATAATATAGAATAAAAGGAGAATCGCCATGGAAGTCAAAAACTCCGTGCAGGCAATTATGAACCGCCGCAGTATCCGTAAGTATAAGTCCGAGCAGCTCACCGAGGAGCAGCTTGGCATAGTCCTCGACGCTTTCAACTGGGCACCCACCGCCCGCAACGCTCAGGAGGTCCGCGCGATCGTTCTGCAGGACGCTGAGATGCTCAAGGCATTCGCCGCTGATTTTGAGGCATTCACCACCGCCACCGGCGGTAAGCAGTTCAAGAATTTCTATTTCGACGCGCCCACCCTCATTCTTCTCTGCGGCGACAAGGAATTCCCCTATACCGGCATCGATTCCGGTATTGCCGCCGAAAATATGGCTGTCGCCGCCGATTCCATCGGTCTGGGCACCGTAATTCTCGGCTGCATTCGCAATTACATGGCTGACCCCGCCTCCGCACTGTGGCGCGAGAAGTTCGGCATCAAGGACGACGAGATGTTCACCATCGGTCTCGCCGTGGGCACTCCCGATTGCGAGATTCCCAAGGGTGCAGCCCGCAAGGAAGGCAAAATCGTATTTATAAAGTAATTGGCTGCAGGGAACGGTTTAGCCGTTCCCTGTTTGGTTTTAATGCAGTTAAATCAACCTCGTAGGGAACAGGCCTGCCTGTTCCGTTTTGTATCGCTACCATAGGCAAAAAACCAACAAGCGGAATGGGCAGGCCCATTCCCTACGAATGTGTTTGGGGATATGACAAAAAAAGCATAAGAGTAAAAATAATGTCATTGCGAGGAGCGCAGCGACGCGGCAATCTCCGGCGTTGGATTTTACTGCGCAGGTGGACTATACGCCGGAGATTCCCACGCTTCGCTCGGAATGACAAACTTGTGGGTGCGCAGGGTGTTATCGTTACTGCGGCAGATCACATTGCGGCAGGGGCACGCCCCTGCCCTACGAAATATAAGGCACAATGCCGCACCGATTTAAATCGTAAGCATTATCAATTATCAATTTATCAGCATCGTTACATCGTCTGCGGTGATATTATGGAGCGCCATATTAATGCCGTAGGCGATGAGTCGGGCGCACTGAGCCACCTGCGTGTCGATTTCGCGGGGAGTAACCACCATTTCGCCGCCGAATCGGGCTAAATCCGCCGGCTCGCTCTCCCCTACCCCCGCCTGCTCCATCAGATCCGCCGCCAGCGTGGCTGCGTCCACCACCGTGGGAACGCCAATGGCTATTACCGGCACGCCCAGCGTTTTCTCGCTCAGCTCGCTGCGCGCATTGCCCACCCCCGAACCGGGCACAATACCCGTATCGGACAGCTGCAGCGTGCGGCATATCCGCGCCATGCGCCGCGCCGCAAGGGCATCTATGGCTATTATAGCCGCGGGCTTTACCTTTTCAGCCACCGCACGCACAATTTCGGCGCTTTCTACGCCCGTAGTACCGAGAACGCCCGCCTCCACCACCGCAACAGGTCGGAATGCGGCGAAATCCTCCGGCATTCGCTCCACCAGATGCCGCGTGGCAAGCACGTTCTTCACCGCATCAGGTCCGATATTATCGGGTGTAATGGCAGAATTTCCCAGTCCGCAGACCAGCACCGTTTCCCCGTCATTTATAGCCAGCAGCTTTTGCAGCCTGCGGGAAAGAAGCTCCGCAGCGCGGGCGAACGCGCCCTCCTCCCTGCTCATCAGCGGCGCAATATCTATGGAAATGTAAGTGCCTTTAGGCTTGCCCAGAGCCGCCTCCCCCGCCTCGTCCAGTATGCTGACCGTCTCCACCGCGAAGCCGTTTTCGTTTACCGTTTCCGCCCTCACTCCCGCCAGCTTTGTGGTCTCTCCCGCCGCCTCGCGCCACAGCTGATGGGCCTCCGAGGCAAGGTCGGTGCGCTTTGCAATCACAATATATCGTCTCCTTTTTTTCGGATTTTCCATATTTTGTGTGCGTGCTGAAAATTTATTCGGGAGTGTAAAATATTTTGAAAAAGCACTTGCATTTTTGCAAAAAAGGTGCTAAAATAATCACTCGCACGGGGATAAGTGTATTCCTGCAAGATTGCAGGCTGTCAAAAAAGGCCTGAAATTGCCCTTCAAGCTTTTTTTGACAGTCTGACGAAAGTGAGGTGAGTATAGTGCCCAATATTAAGTCCGCATCCAAGAGAGTTGAGCTTTCCAGAGCTGCTGAGGCTGCCAACAGAGCTAAGAAGTCCGCTCTGAAGACCACCATCAAGAAGTTCGACGCCGCCGTTGTCGCCGGCAACAAGGAGGAAGCTGCTGCTGCTTACAAGGTTGCAGTTAAGGCCATCGATAAGGCTGCCGTTACCGGTCTTATCCATAAGAACAACGCTGCCCGTAAGAAGAGCAGACTCACCCTTTCCATCAACGCAATGTAATTTGATGTGATACCAAAACAGCACCGAGTGATCGGTGCTGTTTTTTTGTGTGTCAAAAAACTAAGGTGTGCAGTTGAATTAAGGCAAGCCTTCCCCCTTCGGGGGGGAAGGTGCCCCGCAGGGGCGGATGAGGGGACGGCACGAAGTGCCGCAAATGTAGTGATACTGCCATTTTTGCCGCTTACGCGGACCCTCATCAGTCGGCTTCGCCGCCAGCTTCTCCCCAAGGGAGTAGCCATCTCCTGCCCA
>JAFXFT010000004.1 GCA_017513385.1 Oscillospiraceae bacterium
GAGCGGCGAGCTGAAAACCGAAATGACCTCCCGCGAAGTGGTTGATTTCTTCTTCGTTCTCGCACGCGGCTGCTGCTACAACTGGTGCATCACTGACGGCTCCTATGACCTTGAGCGCCAGACCACCGAGTATGTAAACATTGCACTGAAAGCCATGCTTTAATCGAACGCGTTCAAAAAAATTAACAAAATCGAAAAAAGCTATTGCAATTTAGCGTTTTATAGCTTATTATATCCACAACAACCTAATATTGCCGGACGAAGTCTGCAGAACTTTCACAGAACCGCAGACGGACGGCGCTCTGGAGAAGCTTCCTTAAATGGAAGTGCCGAAGGTGCAAGGCTCGCAGGAGCCAAATCTCTCAGGCAAAAGGACAGAATTTACAGCCACCCTCAAACGAAAACGGGCGTGCTGCCGGTCGAGTTACTTGAGGGAAGTCTGCCATATGGCGGAGCTTCCCTTTTATATTTTCAGTACTCGCCGGAGAAAGGGGTAAAACAATGGAAAAACTTTTGGACATCATCACTAAAGTCAATGGCGCGGTCAACAGCTTCGCCTGGGGTCCCATCATGCTGCTTCTGCTGGTCGGCTCCGGCGTATATCTCTCCATCCGCACCGGTTTCATTCAGGTCGGTAAGTTTGGCTACATAATGAAGAACACCGTCGGTTCTCTCTTCCGCAAGGGTGACAAGAAGGATCACGGCAAGAACCTCTCCCCCTTCCAGGCTGTTACCACAGCGTTGGCGGGTACTGTCGGCACCGGTAACATCGCCGGCGTTACCGGCGCTATCTTCGTAGGCGGCCCCGGCGCCGTATTCTGGATGTGGGTTTCCGCATTCTTCGGCATGTGCACCAAGTACGCTGAGATCGCGCTGGCTATGAAGTACCGCGAAAAGGACGCTAACGGCGTTTACCACGGCGGCCCCATGTACTACATCACCAACGGCCTCGGCAAGAACTTCAAGTGGCTGGCTGTTATCTTCGCAATTCTCGGCGGTCTTGCAAGCTTCGGTATCGGCAACATCGCTCAGTCCAGTGAAATCGCCGGCGCTATGAACGGTCTGTTCAAGCTCACCCCCCTCATCACCGGCATTATCCTCGCTGTTGTCGTCGCCATCGTTGTTCTCGGCGGTGTAAAGCGCATCGGTCAGGTAACCTCCTACATCGTTCCCTTCATGGCTATCTTCTACATTCTCTGCGGTATCATCGTAATCGTTATGAGAATTACCTCCATTCCCGCAGCTTTCGTCGAGATCTTCAAGGGCGCTTTCTCCTTTGAGGCCGTCGGCGGCGGTATCTTCGGCTACGTTATCATGCAGGCTATGCGTCAGGGCTTCGCCCGCGGCGTATTCTCCAATGAGGCCGGTCTCGGTTCCGCTCCCATCGCTCACGCAGCCTCCTCCACCGAGGAGCCCGTAGAGCAGGCAATGTGGGGCGTATTCGAGGTATTCATCGACACCATCATCATCTGCACCATCACCGCTCTTACCGTTATCCTCTCCGGTGTTCTCGGCACCGAGGGCGGTCTCTCCGCTTTCTCCTCCAAGGGTGCAGCTGCCGTTGCGGCTTTCAACAGCATTCTCCCCGGCACCATCGGCGGCACCATCATCCAGATAAGCCTTGTTTTCTTCGCTCTCTCCACCATTCTCAGCTGGAGCTACTACGGCGAGACCTGCTGGGCTTACATCTCCAAGAACAACAAGGTTGTTGACTACATCTATAAGATCATCTTCATCCTCGTCTGCATCGTTGGCGCAACCGGTTCCGGCACCCTCATGTGGGACATCTCCGACACCCTCAACGGTCTGATGGCTCTGCACAACCTCATCGCTCTCCTTCCCCTTGCAGGCATTGTAGCAAAGATGACCAAGGATTACTTCAACAAGGATTCCCTGAGAAAGTAAAGTTTTCGGTAAATTAACATTTTGCTATATTAAAATCCCGTGGCTTCTGCTATAATGACAGAAGCCACGGATTTTTATTCCAACTATATTGGAGGTCATTTTATGACAGAATGCATTCGTATATCCGCACTTTTCGACCTGAGCCACACTCTGGCCCGTCCTCTCCTTGAGCGTTTCACCTACCCCTGGGAGGTTCTTCCTGAAATCAAGAATTTCATTCTCGCCCTCGGCCCTACTCTTCCCGAAGATGAATATGAGCAGCGGGGTGAAAACATATGGATAGCAAAAACCGCGACCGTTGCCCCCACCGCCTCTATAACAGGCCCCTGCATCATCGGTCCCGGCACTGAGGTTCGCCACTGCGCCTTTATTCGCGGCAGCGCCCTCGTTGGCGCAAACGCCGTTGTCGGCAACTCCACAGAGCTTAAAAACGTTATCCTCTTCGATAACGTACAGGTTCCTCACTACAACTACGTAGGCGATTCCGTCCTTGGCTACAAGGCTCACATGGGCGCAGGTTCCATTACTTCCAACGTGAAAAGCGACCGTACCCTCGTCTGCATCCACGACGCTGACGGCAACATCGAAACCGGTTTGAAAAAGATGGGCGCCATCCTCGGCGACGGCGTTGAGATAGGCTGCAACAGCGTACTTAATCCCGGCAGCATAATCTGCGCCGGCAGCAGCGTATATCCCCTCACTCCCGTTCGCGGAGTTATCCCTCCCGACAGCATCTGCAAGGCAATGAACAACGTAGTCTGCAAGAATAAATAAAGGAATTCCCTACAAATGATAGCTAAATTTCTGCTTACTCTTGTAATGGCGATGGTTCCCGTCATCGAGCTGCGCGGCGCCATACCTGTGGGAATAGCTTCCGATTTACCTGTTTGGCTGACATTTATTGCCGCAGTTATCGGCAACATGATTCCCGTCCCCATTATCATCCTCTTCGTGCGCAAGGTATTTGCATGGCTGCGCACCAAGTCCCCTTGGTTGGAGGATAAGGTTTCCCGCCTTGAAGCACGCGCCGAAAAGAAGGCGGCACTCATATATAAATATGAGCTGCTGGGTCTGCTTATCCTTGTTGCCGTCCCCCTGCCGGGCACCGGCGCATGGACAGGTGCACTCATTGCCGCTCTGCTGAATATCCGCCTCAAGGTATCCTTTCCCGTTATCCTTGGCGGTGTGCTCATCGCAGGCGTTATCGTTACCTGCATAAGCTGCGGAATTTTCGCAATAGTTTGATATGTATAACCCCCGTAATACCGTCTTGGTTTTACGGGGATTTTTATAGCCGGAAGATTTTGAAAATGATTTTCATTTTCTTCTTGACATTGAACTCAACCGGTATTACAATGTGAAAATGGTTTTCATATTCAAATTAAGGAGATATATTCTCATGGCATATAACACAAAGCAGAAAGAGGCCGTTCTTGCCTGCCTCAAGGAGCACAGCGAGGGACACGTTCACGCGGCAGACATCGCGGAACATCTCGCCAAATCGGGCAGCAAGGTCGGCCTGACAACCATATACCGCCAGCTGGACAAGCTGGTCGAGGAAGGCGTTGTGAAGAAATTCGTAACCGAGGGCAGCAGCGCCTGCTATCAGTACGTTGGCGACGGTCACTGCGGCGAGCATTTCCACCTGAAGTGCGAAAGCTGCGGCAAGCTTATCCATCTCAAGTGCCGCACCTTTGACCGCCTCAGTGCCCATATTCTCGAGGAGCACGGATTTCTCAGCGATCCCGGACGCACCACCCTCTACGGCATCTGCGGCGACTGCCGCGCCAAGGAGGTGCAGTAATGCGAAAATTCATTGCGCTGTTCCTTGCGCTTATTATGGCGCTCTCCTTCTGCGCCTGCTCCGGCTCCGAGAACAACACTGGCGGCAGCAAGGTGAAGATAGTTGCCACCATCTTCCCCCAGTATGACTTCGCCCGTCAGATAGCCGGCGACCTTGCCGACATCACCATGCTTCTCGCTCCCGGCGAAGAGATCCACACCTATGATCCCTCCCCCGCCGACATCATTACCATTCAGAGTGCCGATATTTTCATCTACGGCGGCGGCGAGTCCGACACATGGCTGGAGGGCGTGTTCGACTCCATCGACACCTCCGGAATGACTCTCATTTCCCTGATGGACGTTTGCGAGCTTCTCGAGACAGCGGAAGAGCACGACCATGACCACGAGCATGAGCACGAAGAGATGCCCTACGATGAGCACGTATGGACCAGCCCTGCAAATGCCAAAAAAATCGTGGAGGCCATCGCCAACGCGCTCTGCACTGCTGACCCCGACGATGCTGCTCAGTTCCGCACCAATCGCGACAATTATCTTGATAAACTTACCGCGCTGGATCTCAAGTTCCATGAGGTTATAGACTCCGCCTCCCGCTCCACGCTGATTTTCGGCGACCGCTTCCCCCTGCTCTATTTCGCAGAGGAATACGGTCTTGACTACTGCGCCGCTTTCCCCGGCTGCGCCTCCAATGCCGAACCCAGCGCCGCCACCGTGGCAGAGCTTATAGAAACGGTCAAACGTGATAATATTCCCATCGTATTCAAAATAGAGCTTTCCAACGGACAGATCGCAGACTCCATTGCCGAGGCATCCGGCGCCCGCGTGGAGACATTCTATTCCTGTCAGAGCATATCCAAGGACGATTTCGAAAACGGCGAGACCTATCTTTCCCTCATGGAAAAGAATATCCCTCTTGTGAAGGAGGCGCTGCACTGATGGCAGTTCTCAGCTGCGAAAACCTCTGCCTCGCTTATGAAAATAAAATTGCCGTTTCCGGCCTTTCTTTCAGCCTCGAGGCGGGTGAATACCTCTGCATCGTGGGTGAGAACGGTTCCGGAAAATCCACCCTCATAAAGGCGCTTTTGGGGCTCAAACAGCCCAAGAGCGGCAGGATAAGTCTTTCCGAGGGTGTGAAGCACACGGAAATAGGCTATCTGCCCCAGCAAACTCCCGCTCAGAAGGATTTTCCCGCCAGTGTATGGGAAGTAGTCCTTTCCGGCTGTCTCAACGCCAAGGGCATAATTTCCTTTTACACGCGCAAGGACCGCCAGCGCGCTATGGAGAACCTTGAAAAGTTGGGCATATCCGACCTGAAAAACGCATGCTACCGCGAGCTTTCCGGCGGACAGCAGCAGCGTGTGCTCCTCGCCCGCGCCCTTTGCGCTACCCGCAAAATGCTGCTCCTCGATGAGCCTGTAACCGGACTTGATCCCATAGCCACCGCAGAGTTCTATTCCCTTATCCGCGACCTTAACAAGAAAGATGGTGTCACCGTGATAATGGTCTCCCACGACCTGCACGCCGCCATCGAAAATGCAGACAAGATACTACAGCTCCGCTGCGAGCCCCTTTACTACGGTTCCGCCGCCGGCTATGCCGAAAGTGAGCCCGGCAAAAAACTTTTGGGAGGTGACGGCAATGCCTGCCATCATTGAGGCAATGTTCTCCTACCCCTTTCTGACCCGCGCCCTCATTGTGGGAATACTCATTTCCCTCTGCGCAGCTCTTTTGGGCGTAAGCCTTGTTCTCAAGCGCTACTCCATGATAGGCGACGGACTTTCCCACGTGGGCTTTGGTGCACTTGCCGCTGCGGCAGCTATGAACGCCGCACCGCTTTACGTGGCTATCCCCGTGGTTGTCCTTGCAGCCTTCCTCCTGCTGCGCATCAGCGAAAGCGGCAAAATAAAGGGCGACTCCGCCATTGCGCTTATTTCCGCCAGCGCACTGGCCATAGGCGTTATGATAGTTTCCCTGTCCTCAGGCATGAACACAGATATTTACAACTACATGTTCGGCAGCATTCTCTCCATGAGCAGCGGCGATGTCACCCTCAGCGTTGTGCTCTCCATCGTTGTAATTATACTCTTCGCAGTATTCTACAACCGCATTTTCGCCGTTACCTTTGACGAGACCTTTGCCCGCGCCACCGGCACCAAGGCAGGAATTTACAACATGCTTATCGCCCTGCTCACTGCCCTGACCATAGTTCTCGGAATGCGTATGATGGGTGCTATGCTCATTTCCAGCCTTATCATCTTCCCTGCTCTCACATCCATGCGCGTATGCAAGCGCTTCAAGAGCGTCATCATTTGTTCCGCCATCGTTTCCGCCCTCTGCTTCTTTACGGGCATCAGTTCTTCCTACGCGCTGAGCACTCCCGCAGGCGCAAGCGTAGTTGTTGCCAACCTTATTGCGTTCCTCGTATTTGCTGCCGTAGGCGCTATCCGTGATGCCATGCAGCTCAGATTGGGCAAGGGTTGATTTTCCCACATCTATCGTTTATAATCTACTTATCACTCCTTAAGGAGGTGCAGCCATGAGTTTACAGGAATCCGGCGAGATGTATCTGGAGACCATATACGTTCTGAGCAAAAAAAGCAATTCCGTCCGTGCCATCGACGTGGGTGAGCATATGGGCTATTCCAAACCCAGCGTCAGCCGCGCAATGGGTCTGCTGAAAAGCGGAGGCTACGTCGTGTCCGACGAGGATGGTTTCCTTTTCCTCACCGAAAGCGGAAAAAAGGTCGCCGAGAAAATATTCGAGCGTCACACCCTCATAACCAAGCTTCTCTGCGCTATCGGTGTAGACGAGGAAACCGCAATGGATGATGCCTGCAAGATGGAGCACGTTATCAGCGACGCTTCCTTCGAAGC
>JAFXFT010000044.1 GCA_017513385.1 Oscillospiraceae bacterium
CGAGAACGATCCGAAGTACGCCGACTACTGCACCATGATGGTCAAGACTCACCTGTCGCTGAGCCACGAGCCCACCTGGAAGGGCGTGCCCAAGGGCTGGCGGCTGCCCATCCGGGACATTCTGGAGTACGGCGGCGCCAAGTTCCTCTGCCCGATGGCCGGCAGCATCAGCATGATGCCCGGCACCGGCTCCAACCCCGCTTACCGCCGCGTCGACGTAGACGTAGAGACCGGCGCAGTATCCGGTCTGTTCTGATTTAATCCCTATAATGCGTCAAAATCCCCTGACAGATTAGCTGTCAGGGGATTTTTGTTATGCTGTCATAAGCTCTGCAAGTCTTGCTGCAATAGTCTTTATGAATATTTCAGTATTAACGCTCTTGATCTCAATACCTTCCGCAAGTCCGGCAAGATCCTTGGTCATAACACCGCTGTTAAGGGTATCGATGCAAGCCTGCTCCAGCTTATCGGCATAAGCACAGAGGTCGCTAAGACCGTCAAGTTCTCCGCGCTTACGGAGTGCTCCGCTCCATGCAAAGATAGTTGCAATGGGATTGGTAGAGGTTTCTTCACCGTTAAGGTGACGGTAATAATGACGGGTAACGGTTCCGTGAGCAGCTTCATACTCAAACTTTCCGTCGGGAGAAACCAACACGGAAGTCATCATTGCAAGGCTGCCAAATGCAGTGGATACCATGTCGCTCATAACGTCGCCATCGTAGTTCTTGCATGCCCATATAAATCCGCCTTCCGATCGAATTACACGGGCGACAGCGTCATCGATAAGAGTATAGAAGTATTCTATGCCAAGTTCTTCGAATTTGCTCTTATATTCTTCGTCATAGATGCGCTGGAAGATTTCCTTAAATGCACCGTCGTAAACCTTTGAAATGGTATCCTTAGTTGAGAACCACAGATCCTGCTTCATATCTATCGCATAGTTAAAACAAGATCGGGCGAAGCTTTCGATGGACTTTTCATTGTTATGCATGCCCTGAATAACACCGGCACCAAACATTTTCTGAATAGTCTGACGGCTTACCTTACCACTTGCACCGGTAAACACAAGTTCAGCGGTACCGGGCTCATCGGTACGCAATTCAACAGCCTTATAAACATCACCGTAGGCATGGCGAGCTATTGTAATGGGCTTCTTCCAGTTCTTAACTACAGGCTTGACGCAGTCAATGATAATAGGTGTTCTGAAAACAGTACCGTCCATAACGCTGCGGATAGTACCGTTCGGGCTCTTCCACATCTCCTTGAGCTTATACTCATCCATACGCTGAGCGTTAGGGGTAATTGTAGCACACTTTACGGCAACGCCAAGTTTCTTGGCTGCTTCTGCTGCGGCAACAGTGACCTCATCATTGGTACGATCACGTTCAAGCAAGCCAAGGTCATAGTACTCGCTCTTAAGGTCAACAAAAGGAAGAATAAGCTCGTCCTTTATCATACGCCAAAGAATTCGGGTCATTTCGTCTCCGTCCATTTCAACGACGGGAACACTCATTTGGATCTTTTCCATAGTTTCCTCCAGTTTACTCCGCATGACCGGCAGCATAGTAATTCATCAGGCAGCCGTCCAGCAGAATGGTGCGCTCATTATCGGTAAGACCGGTAAGATTAAGGATTATATCATCAACCTTATCTCCGCTTATAACCTTTGCAGGTATACGCTCTACTTTATTTGCGATGGCTTCACGGATTCCGGGAACAAATACATAGTCGCCGGCAGCGTAATCAAAAGTGGTATCCTTGTCTATGGTAAAGGGTACAAGACCCCAGTTAATGCAGTTGCTGCGATAGCGCTTGGTTGCATATTCATAGCAGATATTAGCACCGCCGCCAAGTACCTTCTGACAGGACGCAGCCTGCTCACGGGCACTGCCGTCGCCAGGCTTCTTGGCAAATACACAGGATACTATATCTGTATTCTCCAGCAGCTTTTCAGCATTATCACAAACCTTGCCGAGAACAGCAAGAGCCTCAGCGGGCTTCTCACCTGCTCTTCTTGCTTCATCCATTGCACGGATAGCCTTAGATGCGGGAACATACTCGGGAACGCGGCGTGAAAGAGCAAAATCGGACAGGCGAATAGGATTGGAACGATAAGAGGAAGTTTCGCCGGACGGAATAAGCTCATCGGTAGTGGTAACTTCATCAAATATAACCGCCGCAAGCTTGCACAGGAGATTATCACCCATTGCGCTGAATCGAGGCCAATCGGTAATATTAGGACCAAACTTCAGCTCAGCATCGGGCTGAGCCTTGCCGAAGCCGAAGTATATGCGTTTATTATATGCAGAGGGATCAAAAACATATTTCTTTTCGGGAATATCGTAGTCAATATCGGTAGCAGCAGTAATAACGCCGCCGTTCGCTGCGGTTGCAGCAATACTGCGTGCATCCATAAGAGCAACTGCAGAAATCTGTCCTTCACCGGGCTTGGAACCTTCGCGGTTTGGGAAATTTCTGGTTGCATGACGGATACTCAGCGCATTATGACCGGGAGTATCACCTGCACCGAAGCAGGGGCCGCAGAATGCAGGCTTAATTACCGCACCGGCTGCCATAAGGGTCTCGGCAGTACCGTCGCGGGTGATAGCCATGCCAATGGGCATTGAAGAAGGATAAACGGAAAGATTAAAATAACCGTCACCAACGCTCTGACCATCAAGAATAGCAGCGGCTTCGGTCAGATTATCATACATACCACCGGAACAGCCGACAATTACACCCTGATCTGCAACTACCTTTCCGTCAACGATTTTATCTGTAAGCTTCAATTCAACCTGACCGCCCAGCTGCTTGTTGCAATCCTCCTGAACG
Organism: Oscillospiraceae bacterium; assembly: GCA_017513385.1. GTDB lineage: Bacteria > Bacillota > Clostridia > Oscillospirales > Oscillospiraceae > RGIG6375. Next base: position 2,833 of record JAFXFT010000044.1, read on the forward strand.
CGAGTAAGTACACCCACAGGATCTGCCTGCAGTTCCTTTACGGTAACAGCATTGGATGGATGGAACGGCAGAGCTACCATGCATTCCTGCTTGGAAAGGTCAACCTTAACTATAGCGTCATAATATGCGCAATCAGCGGGCTTGAGTTCCTTATATGCTTCGGGACGACCGACAGTTTCGTAATATTCCTTTACCTTATCGTCAGTTACCCACACAGAGGACAGGCAAGAGGTTTCGGTAGTCATAACATCAATACCGATACGGTAGTCCATAGACAGACCGGCCACACCGGGACCTGCAAACTCAAGAATCTTATTTTTTACAAGACCGCCTCCGAACACTTCGGCGCAAAGGGAAATTGCAACGTCATGGGGACCTACGCCCTTTCGGGGCTCACCCTCCAGCCATACGAGAACCACCTGAGGGGCATCAACGTCATATGTATTCTCCAGCAGCTGCTTTGCAAGCTCGCCGCCGCCTTCACCGATACCCATAGTACCGTAGCAGCCATAGCGGGTATGGCTGTCGGAGCCAAGAATCATAGAACCACAGGAGGCCAGCATTTCACGCATAAACTGATGGCAAACAGCCTGATTGGCAGGAACATAAATGCCGCCGTACTTCTTTGCTGCTGAAAGGCCGAACCCATGGTCGTCCTCGTTAATGGTGCCGCCTACAGCACAAAGGCTGTTATGGCAGTTGGTGAGAACGTAAGGTATCGGAAACTGCTTCATACCGCTGGCACGGGCAGTCTGAATAATGCCTACAAATGTAATATCATGGGACATGAGCGCGTCAAACTTGATGCGCATCTTCTTAGGATCATTAGATTTATCATGGGCTCGCATAATGGAATATGCAATAGTACCTTCGCGAGCTTCATCGGGCGCAGCAAGACCTTTTGCATCAGCCGCGTCAACTATGGTTTTGCCATCAAGGAGATAAACTCCCTTATCGTAATATTTAACCATTTTAATTATCCCTTTCAGCCGTTGTATTTATTCATCGCTGAATTTACGCCGTTTTTAATTATCTCTTCCACTGCATCAAGAGCTACAGCGGCAGCCTCATTTATGATTTTATAATCAGCATCGTTAAGCTTTCCGATTACCCAATCTATAACATCATAATCCGGATGAGGAGGAGCGCCAATGCCGATTTTAACGCGTGGGAACTGATCTGTACCCAGCTTGGAAATAATGCTCTTTATTCCGTTATGACCTCCGGCGCTGCCGTTTCTCTTTACACGCAGCTTACCTATTGGCAGAGACATATCATCAAAGACTACTATAACGCGTTCTGCGGGTATCTTATAAAATGCCGCGGCAGGAGCAACTGCGTCGCCGCTGAGATTCATATAAGTCTGTGGGCGCATAAACAGTACACGCTCACCGCCAAATTCCGCAACATTGGTGAATGCATGAAATTTAAGCTTATTAGTCTTTATACCACGCTTGGATTCCAGCACCGAGGCCGCCATAAAGCCCGCATTGTGGCGGGTTCTCTCATATTTACTTTCAGGGTTACCGAGGAACGCCACTATCCAGCGGGGTCCTCCTCCGTCTTTTCCTTTGAAAAACATCGTGTTAACCTCTTATATATTATAATAATTAAAAATTGTACCACAGCTTTCCGCTAATTGCAAAACCTTTTACGGCTTATGCGAAAATTATCACTTCTACCCTGCCAAAACATTCAAATTATATCTTGACACACGAAAACGTGTATGCTACTGTATTAATACAGCTATTACAGTTCGTGCATTAGTAAGATGCTGCATACCTTGTGGTGGGAATGTCGCGGGAGATACGTTACGCAAAACCAATATCTTTCGCGGCATTTGATCCACGCTTCAAATACAACGGAGGTGCAAAATGAGCGTATTTTTCAATTCAGCAAGCCTTATACTCGGTCTTGCCGCATGGGCTTTTGCAATCGCAGCAATAATCAAAAATGATAAACGCTGCCATTCCTTTATAAGCTTCACCGCCTGCAATCTCTCCCTTGTATTTCAAATCCTCGAAATACACAACAGAGTAAACCTCGGTGACTTCTCCGCTATTATGGACACCATCGGTGCCGTTGTTCTCGCATCTGTTGTTATGAGCAGTGTAACCATTATCATAAACCTCGCCGCACTATTCAGAGCGGGAGCGAAAAATAAGTAAGTAAACACACATTATGACCGGTTGCGTTAAGCAGCCAACAGGAGGTGAAAGTTTTTGATAAGCATCAACTACCGGGACGGACGACCTATCTATGAGCAGGTCAAGGAGGGCATCTGCCGCCTTATAACCAGCGGTGCCATAAAGGAAAACGAAAAACTCCCCTCTGTTCGAGAGCTGGCAAGCTCACTGGCCATTAACCCCAACACTATCCAGCGAGCCTATAAGGAGCTGGAAGCCGAGGGCTACATTTACTCCGCTGCCGGAAAAGGCTCATTTGCCGCCCCTGCATCAGAAACGACTAACATGAAAAAGAATGAGCTTCTTTCCGCATTGGATAAGACACTTGCCGAGCTTTTTGAGCTTGGCATTACCGAAGCGGAGCTCATCGACCACATAAAGGAGGTAAAGAAATGATACAGGCCAAAGAACTCGTCAAGAGCTTTGACAATCGACGTGCCCTTGACGGTTTTTCAATAAATGTACCCAAGGGCAGTGTTTACGGTCTCGTCGGTCCTAACGGTGCCGGTAAGTCCACTTTCCTGCGTCATGCCGCCGGTGTTTATAAACAGGACAGCGGCAGCATACTCATAGACGGTCAACCCATATTCGAGAACACTGCCGTAAAAGCCCGCATTTCCTATATTCCTGACGACCTGTTCTTCTTTCTTCAGGCCTCCCAGCGGGATATGATGAGATTCTACAAGGGCATCTATCCTAATTTCAATCTTGAGCGCTACGAAAAGCTTAAAGAAGTTTTCAAGCTTGACGAGAAAACTCCTATCCGAAAATTCTCCAAGGGTATGCAGAAGCAGTCCGCATTTTGGCTGAGCATGTGCATGATGCCCGATATTCTTCTGCTTGACGAGCCTGTTGACGGTCTTGACCCAGTTATGCGCCGCCAGATTTGGAGTTTAATCCTTTCCGACGTTGCCGAGCGCGGCACCACCGTTCTCGTTTCCTCTCATAACCTCCGTGAGCTTGAGGACGTATGCGACCATGTTGGTATAGTACATAAAGGCAAGATGCTGCTTGAGCGTTCTCTCTCCGAGATGCAGGGCAATACTGTTAAGCTGCAGATAGTACCCAAGGACGGCGACGCTCTGCCCGAGAATCTTGACATTCTCCACGAATCCAGCACCGGAAGAATGAAGACTCTTATCGTTCGCGGAACACCCGGTGAAGTAAGTGCTATCGCTCATGCATCTGAGCCGGTTTATTTCGAGCTTCTTCCCCTTACACTGGAAGAAATATTTATTTACGAATTGGGAGGTGTGGACTATGCAGTCAACGAGATCATTCTTTAATCGCGCTGTATTTGCCAAGACCGTGAAGCGTTACTGGCCTTTATGGGCGCTGTACATGCTGGTTTGGGCACTGGCGCTTGGTGTATGCGCACAGGATTGCGGCGGCAGATACTGGGCAGATTTCAGCTTCGATCATCAAGATTTGCTGCAGTTTGCATGGCAGTTCGGTCTTTTCTCCAGCGCAATAGTCTCCTGCATCTCCGCTATGCTTGTCCACTCCTGGATGTATAACAGCCGCAGCGCCAGCGCATACTCCTGCCTCCCCATCTGCCGCGGCAGCCTTTTCACATCCATTACTCTCGCAGGCATCGTACCCATATTAGTCTGCAACCTTATCGCCTGCGTTATAGCACTCGTTGTAGCTCTCTTCTCCGGACATTTCATTATACTTACTGCTCTTCAGTGCTTTGCGGTAATGAGCCTTGAGTGTATTTTCTTCTACGGACTTGCCACTCTCTGCGCAGCTCTCACCGGTCATGTTTTCGTTCTGCCCGTGGTATATGCCATCTTCAACTTCGTGGTCGTTGTAGTTGAGCTGCTTGTAAGAGCTCTCATGTCCTACTTCACCTTCGGTGCCGGCGGAACAGTTGTAAGACTCCAATTTCTCTCTCCTTTTGTATTTCTGATTGACGAGATACACGTCAGCACCAATGAGGCAACCGGTTTTGCGGTTTTAAATAACTGGTGGGCATTCATCATCTACGCAATCGTTGGCATTGTCCTTGCCGTATGCGCAATGCTAATCTTCCGCAAGCGTAGAATGGAATCCGCCTCCGATGTTGTTGCGGTCAACGTGCTTAAGCCCGTTTTCAAATACTGCCTCTGCTTCGGATGCGCACTTGTGCTTGGTCTGCTTCTGTTCACCATTCTCTTTGAAGTATTCTTCGAAACCGGCGCCCCTGCTGCCAGCATAGTAATATGCATCTGTATGCTTCTCGGCGGCTTTATCGGCTACTTTGCCGCAGAAATGCTGATGAAGAAATCCTTCAAGGTTTTCCGCAAAACTTGGCGCGGCTTCATTGTTTCCTGCGCGGTTATCATTCTCTTTATCACAGCGATTGAGACCGACGTTTTCGGTTATGAGCGCTACATTCCCGATTCCGAAGACATAAGTGCCGCCACGATCCGTATATGGGGCGAGCCGACTTCCTTCACTGATGCTGAGGATATCGCGCAGGTAATGCTGCTCCATCAGCGCATTATCAATAACAAGAGCCAGACCGAAAAGAATCTCTATGAGTATCACAAGAATGCTCCCTATTCCAGCGAGAGAACCAGCTACCCCATTAGCGTTACCATCAGCTACATAAAGGATGACTACACCTCGGTTGAAAGATACTATGATATTATGTATAGCGAGGTGGATAAGTTCAGTTCCGACCTTCTTGGCTTTATCAACAGACCCGAAGCTATATTAAGCCGTATCGAAACCGCCATTACTCCCGAATACGTAAGCGGTGGACGCATTTATTACTATTACAATGTGCCTTCCGGCACTTATATGGATGATTACGAAAAGGAATATGCCGCAGACTATCCCGCCTCCTATGCCGTAACTGAGCCCAGACCTGTATATGCCGGTTCCGTTCCTTATGTCACGGTTGATGTATCTGCCAGAGGCGAAACGGAATACGTGCACGGAAACCTTGAGCTTACCGGTGCTCAGGCTCGTGAGCTGCTCGAAAACGCTATCCTCCTCGATGCACGCGAAGGCAATATTGGACGCGTACTGCCCAGCAACAACGGTTACAAGGGCAAAATAAGCGTTAATATCGAGCTTAACAGTAAGATTCCCTACTACACTTCCGATAACATGTATGTGGATTACTATGACCACCAGTACATTTACATGCATGACATCACCGAGAAGGCCGTACATACCGTAGCAGCCTTCAAGGAGCTTGGCATTGACCTTGAGGCGCTTTCGGTCAATGCCGTAGGCAGAAACAACGGCTAAACCCTTGCAAGTTCCTGACCCAAGTGATAAAATAGTTCCAACCGATATTTTGATTTAAGGGAGGGCTATGACGATGAAAAAGACTATTGCTGCGATTCTCATAATCGCAATATTAGCCATCGCCATAGCTCTCCCCTCTTTTGCGGCAGAGACTATTTACTTTACCTCTGTCAACAACATATTGATGCAGCTGAGCGATGATACTATGCCTATTAATTACAACGGCAGTATCTATGTTCCCTACTCCGTATTCAACTCCCACGAGCTTGGCACTTTCGCTGTATATTCACAATCGGCACAGATAATCACGGTATTCGGCAACGGCGTACAGCTGTACTTCAATTTGCAGGACGGTACAACCTACGATACTTATGATACCCAGTATCGCCAGCGAGCAATCAGTTCCAATGGTCGCATTTATCTGCCCGTAGCTTTCACTTGCGAATATTTTGGAATCAACTACTCGGTTATTTCAGGCAACAAATACGGCAACATCGTCCGTATGACTGTTGGCGATGCATTGGACGATGCCACATTTTCCAGCGCAGCTTCCGCTCTTATGAAGAGCCGCCTTGACGATTACAATAAGTCCAAGGCTACACCCACTCCCACCGCATCTCCAACACCAACCCCTACTCCAACGCCTGTCCGTACCCCTTCCGGCGGTAATTCCGATAATCCCGACCATTCAGACATTAATGTTTACCTCAGCTTCCTCGGTATTGACCCTATCCATACGCCCCGTATACTCAGCCTGTTGCAAACACGGTCTAATTCCGCCGCCTTCTTTGTCACACCCGAGGAAATATCTGCATATCCCGATATTATACGCCGTATAAACGGATCCGGCCACATTATCGGTATTATATGCAGCAGTGACATAGAAGCAGACTACGCTTCGGCCGCATCTCTCCTTTATGACGCAGCACGTACCTGCTCTTTTATCATCGCAACAAGCTCAAATTACGTTATTTTCGACGAAGCCTCGGAACAATTTGGTCTTATATATTACTGCAACAGCTCAGACGCGGTGGATTTGAAGCTCGATTCCGCATTAAAAACTCTTAAGAATGCCGAACAGCGCGTAGATTTCATTTTCATTAGCAGTGAAAAAACTGCTGACGATCTCGCATCACTGCTAAGAACCCTGCGCAGTGAAAACTACAATATTGCGCGGCTTTCCGAACTGAGAGCCGCTGAATACGCCGATATGGAGTGAGTATATGGAAAACAAAATTAAAGCTGTTATCCTCGCCGCAGGTCAGGGCAAGCGCCTTGGTTCCGGTGATATTGGTATTCCCAAGGTAATGCGCATGGCAGCAGAC
>JAFXFT010000045.1 GCA_017513385.1 Oscillospiraceae bacterium
TGGCACTCCGCTGTTTGAAAGCGACATTACCCAAGAGGAAATGCAACACTTCTGCGTGGAATACCTCGCAGATTACTATGCTCCCGATTGGAACCCATGGAGCAAGGAGCCATAAAGGCTCCTACTCCCTGTGGACAATTCATAAGGTGGCGGCGGCGAGCCTCCCCCTGCGGCGCCCGCCAGTTTGGCGTTGGCGCCTTGGCTTCGCGCCCCCCTCGCCGCCGCTTATCCGCGCGCCATAGTAAAGCCTCGGGCGCTGAATGGCGCCCTCGCTTATAGGCGCGCTCAATTCCTCCGCTTCGCTGCGCGCCCCATAGCCTCCGCTTCGCTTCGCTCATGGGGCTTGCCCACTCGCGCCCCCGCCGTGTATCTTGTTGGGGGGGAGGTGGCGGGGGCGCTCGTAACGGGGGAAAGGTGGCTGCATAAGAGATAAATCATCTGTACAGAATTATCTGTAATTGGTGATTGTATTTTGCCGCGGGTGTGCTAAAATGTATTTAACAATATTTTCATAATTGAAAGGAGAAATCCTCTTGGAAAAGTATCGCAATTTTAAAATGGCCATCTACTGCACCGCGCAGAACATGAACGGTCTCAGCGAAGAGGCACTGGCAAGACAGTTTGCCTTCTTCGAGAAGTACTGCGGCTGCGATAAGGTGTATATCGAGCCTTACCGCGACGGTCTTATGCTCCCCGAGGAGCAGCTGGACATGCTCAAACGCTTCTTCACTGAAAAGGGCATTGAGATTTCCGGAGCACTGACCACCACATGTCCCGACCTTTGCGAGGAGGACGCGGAGAAGCAGCGCTTCGGCGGCACATACTGCTATACCAATAAAGCAATGCAGGAGTATCTGGTAAAGACCGTTGCCTATACCGCCCGCCACTTTGATGAGTTCATCATCGACGACTGGTTCTTCACCTACTGCACCTGCGACGAATGCCGTGAGGCAAAGGGTGACAAGAGCTGGGAGGATTTCCGCACCGAGCAGCTTGCATGGGTCAGCGAGGAGCTTATCATGAAGACTGCCAAGGCAGCTAACCCCAACTGCAAGGTAATCATCAAGTATCCCAACTGGTCCGAGGCATATCAGGAATCCGGATATGACCCCGCAAGCCAGCGTTATATTTTCGACGGCATCTATTCCGGCACCGAGACCCGCAATACCCGCCGCAGCGACCAGCATCTGCCCAAGTATAACAGCTACAGCATTATGCGCCTTATGGAGAATTATGCCCCCGGACGCAATGGCGGCGGCTGGTTTGACCCCTACGGCTGCAGCCCCATGGAGCTGTACTTGGAGCAGGCATACCTTACCGCGCTCAGCCGCGGACGTGAGCTCTGTGCCTTCTGCTGGTCCTCTCTCTACCGCAACCGCGTAATTACTCCCCTCGGCCTTGAACTTGAGAAGATAGATGCAATGCTGGATAAGATGGGCGGCTGCATCGGCGTGCCCTGCTACCTGCCTCCCAAGAGCCAGGGCGAGGATCACCTCGAAGATGTGCTGGGTATGCACGGTATCCCCGTTGAGCCCACACCCGATTTCCCCAAGGATGCTCCTGCAATGCTGCTGACAATCCGTGCGCTGAAGGATCCCGACATTGTCACCAAACTGCGCGATTACGTCGCAGGAGGCGGCAAGGCAATAGTAACTTCCGGTTTCGTGCTGGGAGCACTGGGTAAGGGCATAGAGGAGATAACCTCTATCCGCTATCGCGGCAGACGCTTCACCACCAACGAATTCATCGAGGACGGCATGATGAGCCCCGGCAGCGTATTCTCCCGCGAGGCCATGACCTTCCCTCTGCTTGAGCATAGAAACAACACCACATGGGCGCTTGCCAAGGCTGTCTGCGCCGATGAAAACTATCCCCTTATCCTCCGCGATTGCTATGGCAAGGGTCAGATGATGACCATAGTAGTGCCTGATGAGTACGGACGCATGTATGAACTGCCCGCCGATATACTTCGTGTTATCCGCAGCCAGTTCACCGATTCCGTGCCCTATTATCTGGACAGCCCCGGCTCCATTTCCCTCTTTGCCTATGAGGACGATTCCTTCTGCCTCTATCCCTACGTTACCGGCTATAACACCGGCAGAAACCGCGTAGTCACCGTTGGTGCCGCAGTGGGTCTTGAGGATCTGCAGACCGGTATGGTATTCCCGCCCGAGAGCACCCGCATCGGACGTGACGGCACACCTTCCACCGTTTTCAATATTCCCATGCTCCAGCAGGGCGACCTGCAGTTCTTCCGCATCAAGTGGGCGGAGAACCGCTGGGGCGAGAAGATAAAGGTAGGCTTCTCCTCTGCGCCCAATGATATATTCCCCGAGTTTTAAAAACCGAAAGGAGTTTTCGATATGATTAAGAATTTTGAAGGTAAAACAGCTTTTATCACCGGCAGCGCCAGCGGTATCGGCATGGGCATCGCCCACGCATGTGCTAAGCACGGCATGAAGGTCTGCATCGTAGACAAGCGCGAGGACGCTCTGGAAGAAGCTCTTAAGTGGTATAAGGAAAGAGGCTACGAGGCTTCCGCAATTGCTTTGGACGTAACCGACCGCGAGGCATACGTAAAGGCCGTTGAGAAGGCTGAGGAACTTTACGGCAATATCCACCTGTTGGTTAACAACGCAGGCGTTTCCGCCGGCAGCACCGTATGGGATTCCTCCTGGAATGACTGGGATTTCATCATGGGTATCAACTGCATGGGCGTTGTAAACGGCATTAAGATAGTAGTTCCCCGCATGCTCAAGCACGGCGAGGAGGCACACGTTGTTTCTACCTCCTCCACCGGCGGCGTATTTGCCGTTGCCGGATGCCCCCTCTATAACTCCACCAAGTTCTTTGTATCCGGCCTTATGGAGACCGTCGCCGCTGACCTTGAAGGCACCAACGTAGGCGCTTCCGTTCTTTATCCCGGCCCCACCAACAGCCAGCTGGGCTTCAGCTCTCAGGCTGTTCGTCCCGATGCTCTCAAGGATGCAAATGCTCCCGTTTTCGCTCCTCCCAAGGACGGCGAAGCTCCCGCAATGCCCGCAATGCCCGACTTTACCCAGATTTTCATGACTCCCGAGGAACTGGGAGAGCGCGTTATCATGGGTATTGAGCGCAACGATATTTTCATCTGGACTCACCCCGAGTTCAAGGCAGGTACTCAGCTGCGTAATGACGCACAGGTTCGCGCCATTCCCGATGAGCCCCTCACCGAAAAGCGCAAGGAGCGCGCCGAGGCTCTCAAGTTCTTCGGCTCTCTTACCTATAACCCCATGTACGAAAAGCAGACCACTCCTCCCGGCCTTGCCGAGGATTGGGACAGAAGCAAGGAATAATATCAAAAAGGCAGGGAATTAATTTCCCTGCCTTTTTCGGGTGATACGATGAAAAATAATATAATTTTACCCGCATGGTGTGATGAACTGCGTAAGCGGCTGGACGCAATGGCTGCAGAGCTTACGGAAACCCTTGGCGGCTGGCAGGAGCGGGAGGGAACTGTAACTCCCGAGGATATGGGCTATACCGGAGGTAAAGCCACGGAATATATTCAGGCTGCCATCGACCGCACCGCCGAAAAGGGCGGAACGGTGCTTCTGCGCGGCGAATACGTGACAGGTTCGCTGGTGCTGAAAAGCAATGTGCGCCTGAAAGTGGACGGAAAGCTGATTGCCAGCACCGACCTTGCGGATTTTCCCGAGCATAAGGCGAAGCGCTTTACAGTGCAGGACGCTCATATGGGTATGAACCAGGCGCTCATCTTTGCCGAGGGCTGCGAGAATATCTGCATTTGCGGAGGCGAAATAGACGGTCGCGGAACGCAGGATAATTTCCCCGGCGATGAAACCGTCCACGGAACTCCCGGCAGACCCTTCCTTATCCGCATGGTGGATTGTACTGGTGTACATATCCATGATATAACTCTGCGAGATGCGGCATGCTGGATGCAGAATTACTTCAACTGCGAGCAGTTGCTTATGGAGAGCATAACCGTGCGCAATCAGGCAAACTATAATAATGATGGTATCGACATTGACGGATGCCGCGGTGTGATAGTACGCAATTGTGACGTTATGTCAGGCGACGATGCCCTGTGTTTCAAGGGTGCATCGGAGAAGAATACGGAGCGGGTACTGGTGGAGAATTGCCGCCTTTACAGTTCCTGCAACGCAATCAAGGTTGGCACGGATACGCAGGGCAGCTTCCGCGATGTGCTTATACGTCACTGCCATATAGGCGGCGTAGCCGAGGACGTTCGCGGTATAAAGCACCCCTGTTCCGATTCGGGTATTTCACTTGAAATGCTGGACGGCGGCATACTGGAAAATTTCCGTATAACTGACGTTGATATAACCCGCGCGTGGTCGCCGATATTTATGCGCATGGAGGACAGAGGCCGCGTCAAGCCCGATGATCCCAAACCAGGTATCGGAATCCTGCGCCGCGTGCTGATAGAGAACGTCAGCGGCAGAGATAACGGCCCCCGCGGCTCCTATATGCTGGGCGCGCCCGAAAGAAGTATAGAGGACGTGGTGATAAGCAATGTGGAAATATCTCAGCTTGTCAGCGAAAAGCCCATCACCACCGACGCTGATTTTGACGAAATGCGGGGCATTTACCCCGATGCCCATATGATAGACGATAAGGGCGACGCACCCGCCTACGCACTTTGGGCGCGGCACGTTAAGGGCTTGTACCTCAAGGATTACCGCGTTATACCCGCAGGTACGGAAAAACGGTCCGAATTTGCATTGGACAACGACGTTGAAGTGACTATAATGTAAAACTACCCCTTGACCCAAACGGTCAAGGGGTAGTACTTATTTACGTATAAGTCTGCCGCCGATGTCTTCTATGCGGTGGAAAATGGGTCGCTCAAGAAGATGCTCGTTGGGGCTGTGAAGAGTCAGCCACAGCTTTCCCTCAAGGTCGGGGAATACCATGCCGTGACCGCCGTCGTCCATGAACAGTGGCTCGAGCTGAGTGAACTTGCCCGTTATATCGCCGTTATCCGACACTGCCACACCCTCGGTGTAGCCGCCCTCGGAGAAGCTTGCCCAAAGGCAGAGCAGGGTTCCGTCGGAGGTGCGCCACATGAACGGGCCGTCGGTCACGCAGCCCGATATGCCGCTGGAATGGTGCATGGTCTTGCACCACTGGGCTTCGGAAGCGCGGAACAGCAGGAAAGGCTCACCGTCGGGCTTTTTCAAATCCTCGCTCAGTTCCACAGCGCATATCTCACCATCGCCTGCCTGCACCCATTCGTGGCAGAAAACCATGTAGGGTCTGCCATCGGGGGAAACGTAGAACGTGCCGTCAAGGCATTCCCATTCGGCAGGGGTGATGCAGCCCTCGGAATGGGGAGCAAAGGGGCCGAGAGGGGAGTCGGCACGGAGTATTGCAGTGCCGCGGCGAACGCTGTCGCTTTTGAAGCTGGCGAACATGTAGAAGCTGCCCTTGTATAGGTAGACCTCGGGCGCCCAGTAATTGCGTGTGGCCCAGAAGCTGCCGTCATTATGGAAACAGACCTGAGGTTCGCTCCAGTTTTCCATATCCTCGCTTACATATACGTCAAAGCCGTCGGCAGGCCCCCAGCAGGTAGGACCGCGAGTGCCGTAAAGATAATATTTACCGCCGTGGGTGAGAACGAAGGGGTCGCGGATATTTATGTCAGTCAGTTTCATACCTGTTCACCTCAAAGGGATTTTATCACGAATAAGGGTATTTGCAAAGTACCCAACCTGTATTATAATGGGAAAAAGGAGTGATTTCCATGCTGCCCGAAACAAAAGTCAGCTTCAAAACCGATAATGCTGCCCTGCAGCGCCTTTACGATACCGCCGAGGCAAAGTGCCTTAATAATCTGCGCCTTTTTGGTGACAGACAGGTGCTGGTGGAGGGCGGCGGATATGAAAAAATATGGCTGGAGACTCAGCCCATGGGCGGCGAGATGTACGCCAAGCGGAATATGACCGCAGCGCTGAATAATCAGCTGTTCTTTATGGAGACACAGCGTGAGGACGGACGTATCGCGGGCTCTATCCAGTGCATGCCCGACGGCAGCGTTGAACCTCAGTTCAATAAATTTCAGGGGTTCTGTTTTCCATGGCACGCCCTTAATATATATTACTGGCTGGGCGAGGACAGGGCGTTCCTTGACCGCCTTGCCCTGAGCCTTGAGAAGTTCGACGAATATCTGTGGCGCACCCGCGACTCCGACGGTGACGGCTGCCTTGAAGCCTACTGCGTTTACGATACGGGCGAGGATAATGCTCTGCGCTACGGCGATTCGCCCGTCTACTGCACCACTGATTACCCACCCGAGGTCAGCAGCGTTGTGCCCATGGCATCTATGGATATAATGTCCTTTTCCTATTCTGCCCGCGATACCCTTGCCGAAATAAGCCGCATTCGCGGTGACGGCAGGGAGGAAGAGTGGCGAAAGGCGGCGGATGACGTTGCCGCGGCGCTGAAAGCCCATCTTTGGAACGATGAAAAGGGTGCGTGCTTTGATAAAGATAAGTTCGGCAATGTGATGCCCACCCTCGTCCATAATAACCTGCGCTGCATGTACTGGGGCTCTTTCTCCAAGGATATGGCAGACCGCTTTGTAAATGAACACTTACTGAATGAAGCTGAGTTCTGGACATATCTGCCCCTGCCCTCTGTGGCGGTGAATGACCCGCTGTTCCGCAACGCGCCCGAGAATAACTGGAGCGGACAGGTGGAGGGACTTACATATCAGCGAGCGCTGCTTGCACTTGAACGCTACGGCTATGAAAAAATAGTCACCCGCCTTGGTAAAAAACTCTTTGACGCTGTTATAAAGGGCGGCTATGTGTTCACCCAGCAGTTCGACCCCTTTACCGCCGAACCCAGCCGAGTGGGTATGATAAGCCATGAACCCCTTGCTGCGGGTTCAGAGGAGGCATTTCAGGATTCATACGGTCCCACCATTCTTGCAGTTCTGGAATATATAGCGCATATATGGGGCGTCCACATGAATATGGGACAGCTTTGGTTCAGCCTCGGAAGCGGTGTGAAATATACCTACGAGCAGCAGTGGGGCGAGCATGTTTACCGAATCGAAAGCGACGGCGAAACCGCCCGCGTGCTCTTTGATGGAGTTGAGAAGCTCTGCCATGCCTGCGGAGTAAGACTTATTACGGATCTGCAGGGCAATCTGCTTGATACAAGGATAATAGAATGAGAAACAGCCGAGCCATGTGGCTCGGCTGTTTTGTTACTTGATCTCAAAAGCGTAGGCTGTCTTGCTGTAGAATTTCTCGCCTGCGCGGAGAACAGCAGTGGGGAAGTTGTCATGGTTAGGTGCGTCGGGGAAGGTCTGAGTCTCGAGGCAGAAACCGCTGCGTTTGACGTACTGGGCGCCGTCCTTGCCGATAATACCCATGCCAAGACCGTTGCCTGTGTAGAACTGCACTGCGGGGCGGTCGGTGTGCATGGTCATGGCTATGCCGCTTTCGGGGGAGTATGCAGCCGCACCGATGCGGTATTCGCCCACTGTGCCGTCGATTACCCAGTTGTGGTCATAGCCACCGGGGCCATTGAGAGCATGGAAGTCCTCGTCAATGCGTGCGCCGATGGCGATAGGCTGGCGCAGATCCATGGGAGTTCCGTCCACGGATGCAATTTCGCCGGTGGGGATAAGCGCCGCGTCGGTGGGGGTGTAGTGAGATGCGAAAAGCTGAATGACCTGCTTTTCAACGCTGCCGCTTTCCTGACCGGAAAGATTGAAATAAGCGTGGTTGGTGGGATTGCAGAGGGTGTCGGCATCGCTGACAGCCTCGTATTCGATGGCAAGCTCGGCATTGCGGAGAGTATAGGTGACCTGCATATCCAGCTTACCGGGGAAACCGCCTGTGCCGTCGGGGCTGGTCAGCTTCAGCACTACGCTGTCCTCGCTTTTGCTGACAACCTCCCAAAGCTGGCAGTCGAAGCCGTCGGGACCGGAATGAAGCTGATTTGTGCCCTCGTTTGCGGGCAGCTCATATTTTGTGCCGTTAAGCTCAAAGCTGCTGCCGCCGATGCGGTTGGCAAAACGGCCAACGATCGCGCCGAAGAAGGTGCGGAAAGGAAAATACTTCTCCGCAGTATCGAAGCCCAGCACTACGTCGCGGAGCTTGCCGTCTTTATCGGGAACGAGGAGCGTGCGGAGAATGCCGCCGTAGGTGAGTATCTCGCAGCTGAGGCGGCCGTCGGTGAGAGTGATTGCGTGAACGGCTCTGCCGTCGGAAAGATAACCGCAAAGTTTCATCGGTATAACTCCTTTTTGATGTTTTTACTGATTATATCACAGAAAAAATATAATGAAAAGACTATATAAACTGCTTATGACCTTGCAAGCAAAAGGATAGATTTGGTATAATCATTGTATCAAACAATAAAGAGGGGAGAAAACATCATGAAAGAATTCTTCACATCTATTCCTTATGTAAAATATGAGGGCAAGGATACCACCAATCCCATGGCCTTCCGCTACTATAATCCCGACGAAGTAATTGCCGGCAAGCCCATGCGCGAGCATCTGAAGTTCGCCATGGCATACTGGCACAATATGTGCGCCGAGGGTACCGATATGTTCGGCGTAGGTACCGTGGATAAGAGCTACGGCACCGACGATCCCATGGAGCAGGCAAAGAACAAGGCTATGGCAGCCTTTGAGTTTATGGACAAGCTCTCCATCGACTATTTCTGCTTCCATGACCGCGACATCGCTCCCGAGGGCGCTACCCTTGCCGAGTCCAATGCACGTCTTGACGAAATCACCGATTTCATCAAGGAGCTTATGGAGAAGTACAATAAGAAGCTGCTTTGGGGTACTGCCAACTGCTTCAATAACCCCCGATATATGCACGGCGCAGGCACCGCTCCCAACGCCGACGTATTCGCATTTGCCGCTGCACAGATAAAGAAGGCTATTGAGATCACCGTCAAGCTGGGCGGTAAGGGCTACGTTTACTGGGGCGGACGCGAGGGCTATGAGACCCTGCTGAATACCGACATGGGCAAGGAACTGGACAACATGGCATACCTGCTGAAGCTCACCAGCGAGTACGGTCGTTCCATCGGCTTTGACGGTGACTACTACATCGAGCCCAAGCCCA
>JAFXFT010000005.1 GCA_017513385.1 Oscillospiraceae bacterium
CACTTTTCCACTGCCTGGCGGTCTTTCTTGCTATAGATGAAGAATTCCGTCTGGCGGATAATACCATAAGGGCCACCCAGCTTGGACAGCAGCTTGTAGATGTACGTCTGCTCCGGAGGCTGCTATGCCGGCGCTGATCGCATACTCCAGCATATAGCTTGATCGTCGGGTATCCTTGCCCACCACGATTTTCGCTTTCTCGGTTCTGCTATAGTACCAACCGAGGAAACGGCCCACCTCAAAGGCGTGCATAGCGGTCAGATTATCATTTGCTTTTCCTCTAAATCCGTCTGTTCCGAAATATTTACCCATAAATTTGCCTTCTTTCTTGGGAACTGAACTACCGCTTAATCTACAACTAAATATTATACAACAAAATTCAATGAAGTAAAGTTTTTTCGCAAATGCAAAATTAAATTTTTTGTGTCTCCAACCAATCTTTTATTTCTACACTAAGCTTGAAAATTCGTCATTATTTTGCTAATATTCCGTTATACCCAACAAATGACGGAGATACCTTATGAAATTAAAAGAAAGACTTCAAACCCCTTGGCATTACATACTGACATTCGCCAAATGGCTCGCCTTGGGTATACTGGTTGGCGCAATCGGTGGACTTATAGGTGCCGCGTTCCACCATACACTTGCATTCGCCTCCGGCTTGAGAAAGACAAACAGCTGGCTCATATACCTGCTGCCGGTTGGCGGCATAGCCATCACCGCCCTTTACCGTCTGCTGCGGCTCACTCATAACCGCGGTACTAACGAGGTAATAGACTCCGTACTCCATAATGAGGAAGTAAACCCGCTCATCACCCCCGCCATATTTATCGCAACAGCTATCACACAGCTTGTAGGCGGCTCGGCAGGACGCGAGGGTGCCACCCTGCAGATGGGCGGTTCTGTGGCCTCACTGTTGGCAAATCTGCTGCGGTTCAAAAAAACCGACCGCACAATGCTGATAATGAGCGGTATGAGCGCCGTTTTCGCCGGACTTTTCGGCACTCCCCTCACCGCCTGTCTTTTCACCATGGAATTTGAAAGCGTGGGCACCATATTCTCTCCCGCCCTCCTCCCCTGCTTCATCGCGGCTTTTACCGCCAGCCACATATCTCTTGCACTGGGCGTACACCCCGAAACCTTCGCTCTCGGCGCTTTTGACATAAGCTTTGGCAGCCTTTGGCGCATAGCGGTACTGGCTGTATGCGTAGCAATTCTCGGCATTGTAATGTGTCACATATTCCATAAGACCGAGCATCTTGCTCACCGCGCTATCAAGAATTCCTGGCTGCGTGTTGTTATCGGTGCGATAGTTATTCTTGTTCTCACCCTTATCGTGGGTGACCAACGCTTCAACGGCGCAGGCATGGATCTCGCCATGGACGCGCTCCACGGCAGCACCGACTGGTACACCTTCGCGCTGAAGCTTATCTTTACCGCCATTACTCTTGCAGCAGGCTTCAAGGGCGGCGAAATCGTTCCCACCTTCGCCATAGGAGCTACTTTTGGCTGCTTCTTCGGTGGGCTCATCGGTCTCGACCCCGGCTACGCCGCTGCGCTTGGTCTCGTAGGACTTTTCTGCTGTGCTACCAACTCTCCCCTCGCATCTATCGTTCTCAGCATCGAGATGTTTGGTGGACACAATCTTCACGTTTTCGCGCTGGTCTGTGTGCTTTGCTTCATCATATCCGGCAGGAGCGGACTTTATGCCAGCCAGATTCTCCAGTTTTCACTGGTAGACCAAGACCCCGAAACTTGATACATCATCTAAAGGGAAGCCATCGGCTTCCCTTTTTCGTTGCGTTCAAGTGGAGTTTGTGATAGAATTAAACCATAAACACAAAACAGAAAGGACGTATCATATATGAACGATCTTCTTAAAGGCAGAGTTGCCATAGTTACCGGTTCCGGTCAGGGCATAGGCCGCGCTATCGCGCTGGGTCTCGCCGCTCAGGGTGCAAAGGTTGTAACCAACAACCGCAAGCCCGGCTCCACCGGCAATCAGATGGTTACCGACGCTCAGTTCGACAAGCTTTCCGACGAAAAGAAGGAATGGTACAAAAAGACTCAGGCCGAGTACAACGGCGATGCCGAGACCACTGCGCAGGCTATCCGCGATATGGGCGGCGAGGCTGTTGCGTATTTCGGCGACATCTCCAAGTTCGACGTAGCCGAGGGTCTTATCAAGACCGCTATCGACAACTTCGGCAGAGTTGACATTCTTTTCAACGTAGCCGGTGCATTCGGCTTCGCTGAGATCGACGAAATCAGCGAGGAGCTTTGGGATAAGGTAACCGGCGTAAAGCCCAAGGGCTATTTCAACACCATGCGTTTCGCTATTCCCTACATGAAGAAGCAGGGCTACGGCCGCATAATCAACTGCACCAGCCGCGCTTTCATGGGCGACGTTATCAAGCACGCCGAGTACTGCGCAGCCAACGCCGGTGTCGTAGGTCTCACCCGCGCAGCCGCCATTGAGCTGAGAGAGTACGGCATCACCTGCAACGCCTTCGCTCCCTTTGCGAAGACCCGCGCAGCCTATGAGCTGGAGACCGTTAACATGACCAAGGATAAGCCCCTCATGGTCAGCGATAACATGCAGCCCCCCGCATTTGACTGGACTCCCACTCCCGAGATGATAGTTCCCTTCCTCACCTACCTTGCAGCAGAGCAGTCTGCTCAGGTCAGCGGCAGCGTGTTTACCCTTGCCGGCAATCAGATCCAGCTCCATCAGGAGCCCATCGTCTACCGCAGCATGCAGAAGACCGGTGAACCCTGGACTGTTGAAGAAATCATTCAGGACGCCCCCCGCGCCCTCTTCGCCGATTATCACAGCATCGCAGATCAGTAAGATACTTATATCCGATATAATTATAGTGCTCAAGCAACTTGCAGGCTGGAGATTGCCACGTCGCTACGCTCCTCGCAATGACAAGCTTGGAGTTTCTGCTGCATAAAAGACAACCGTCTAAACCTAAGGTCATGTCATTCCGAGCCCCGCCAAAGGCGGGAGCGTGGGAATCTCCGGTGTTATGATTTGATAGGCACTTACCAAAAAACACTTCTTATAAAGTTGCAGAGAGCCCCTTATCCCGCGGGATAAGGGGCTCTTCTATTACTTTTCAATATCGGGAGAAAGGGCGATTTCCCATGCCGTATGGTCGGTGTGAAGCAGCTTATGCAGACGCTTTGCGTGGTATTCGTCCTTATAATACTCGTAGAACTGATGCACTGCGGGATTTTCGTGGGAGAAGCGGGTAGCGGCGGACTTATCAAGACCGTATAGAGTTTTGCCTCTTTCCTCTGCCAGCTCCACATCGGGGGTGATGGGCTGACCGCCGCCGCCTGCGCAGCCGCCGGGACAGGCCATGATCTCCACGAAGTCATAATTGACTTCACCCTTGCGGAGAGCTTCGATAAGCTTATGGGCATTGCCAAGACCATTGGCAACGGCAACGCGCACGCGAACTCCGCCCACAACATACTCAGCCTCACGCCAGCCGTCCATACCACGCACGTTTTCAAATGCATCGGCGTCGGGATTTTCACCCTCAACCAGATAATAAACGGAGCGCAGAGCAGCCTCCATAACGCCGCCGGTAGCGCCGAAAATCACGGCTGCACCGGTGCCGATACCCATAGGAGCGTCGAATTCCTCCTCGGGCAGAGATGCCGCATTAATGTGCTCGGCGCGGATCATGCGATCCACCTCGCGGGTAGTAAGGACTACGTCCACATCAGGGTAATCCTCGTGATAGCGCATGGTAGGCAGAGCTGCCTCGCCCTTTTTGGCGGTACAGGGCATGATGGAAATGGAGAAAATGCGGGAGGGATCTACTCCCAGCTTTTCGGCAAGATAGTCCTTAGCTACAGCGCCGAACATCTGCTGTGGAGACTTGGCAGTGGAAAGCTGGTCTACCATGTCGGGATAGTGGGACTTGAGGTAACGACTCCAACCGGGGCAGCAGGAGGTGAACATGGGGAAGTTATGCTTGTCACGATTCTGTAGGCGGCCGAGGAACTCGCGGCCCTCCTCCATAATGGTAAGGTCAGCAGTAAAGTTGGTATCGTAAA
>JAFXFT010000046.1 GCA_017513385.1 Oscillospiraceae bacterium
CTTACGACGCTTACATGGGCGCTTGATTCCAAGCGAATAGTTAATGCAATAATTACATAGCTTTTAAGCTACGCTGCCCTCCGGAATTTCGGAGGGCAGCATTTTTTACATAGCTACGTAAAAAAAGATAAAAAACTTAACACCAATATATTGCGCAACGTCAGCGAAAAGCGCTTTCTATGGTGAGAAAACGTACAGAAAAGCGATAAAATGTTGAGAAAAGAGATTGGGGACGATTAAAAATTAGTTGACAATTTTGTAATGTTGCCGTATAGTAAAGTTGTCGCTTTGCCGTAAAGCGATGCTTTGTTTATTCACAGCGCAATTTTCGAAAGGAGCAAATCAACTATGAAGAAAAGTTTGGCACTTATTCTTGCTGTTCTTATGGTAGTCGCTCTGTTCGCAGGCTGCGGCAAGGATACTACCACCCCCAGCACCCCTGATACCAATACTCCTTCTTCTTCTACCCCCAATAGCGGTGGCGATACGGCAACCACTCCCGAGCAGGGCGGCGAAGAAGTTGAGGATAATGGTCCCTACAACTTTGCTAAGGGCAAGTTCGAGTTCAACGCCGACGGTTACGTTGACGAAGCTTACGAGTACACTCTGCCCCTGAGCACCACCGATGAAGTATTCACCTACTGGACTACCTGCTGGACTCCCCAGTACATTCCTGAGGGCGGCCTCCAGGAGCTCGAGACTCTCGCTTACATCGAAGACCTGACCGGCGTACATATCGAGTACGAGGCAGTTTCCTCCGAAAGCAGATCTCAGAACTTCTCCGTTCTTCTGGCAGCTGACGACCTCCGCGACATCATGGACCAGGCTAACTTCTTCTACACCGGTTCTCCCCGTTCCATGATCGATGACGAGTGGGTTATCAACTTCTACGATTACAGAGATTACATGCCCAACTACCTGTTCAACCTGTGGGATCGCAATGACATCGACGTCCTCAAGTATGGCCGTCTCGATGACACCACCTGGCCCGCAATGTACGGTATGCTCATCGATCCCGCTCCCGGTTCCGGCTACATGCTCCGTCAGGACATCATGGACGATCTGGGTCTGGGCAAGGCTGAGGACGTTAAGACCTTCGATCAGTGGTATGACGTTCTCACCGCATTCAAGAACAATGGCGTTAAGTTCCCCCTCGGTATCTATAAGACCATCGAGCTGACCGCAGGTTCTTCCTTCTCCGGCTACAACACCGCTCTCGTTATCAGCGAGAATGGTATGCCCGCAACCAAGATCATTGACGGCAAGGTTCAGTATTCTCAGACCACTCAGGATGACCTGGATCTCATCACCATGCTCAACCAGTGGTTCGCTGAAGGCCTCATCGATCCTAACTACAACTCCTACGGCGACAACAACGCCATGGCAAACGCTATCACCAACAGCGAGATGGCTTGCGTCATCTTCAACCCCTCCGAAGTAGCAGCTTGGGAATCCACCTGTTCCGATCCCGACGCTACCTTCATGCCCACTCCCAGAATCAAGAAGACTGAGGATCAGATCCTCCAGTACGGTCAGAAGCAGAGCCAGTTCCACATGGGCGCAGCTTGCGTAAGCGCAAAGTGCGAGAACATTCCTCTGGTTTGCACCTGGCTTGACTGGAAGTGGTCTCCCGAAGGAATCCTCGTTGACAACTGGGGTGTCGAAGGCCTCATCTACACCGTTAACGAGAACGGCGAGCGTCAGCTCTCCGACTTCGTTCTGAATCATCCCGATGGTCTTGGCACCGCTTGGGTTATGGTTCTCTACACCAACGACGGTCTCCGTCAGCCCTGCCTGAATATGCACAGAAGAATGTATGCATATCCCGGCGGCGAGATCTTCCTGCAGATGTTCGACACTTGGACCGTTGAGAACTACGGCGGCGAGTACGACATCCCCACCGGCATCACCTATACCGATGAGCAGTCCGAAGAGCTCAACACCCTCACCGGCGACCTCACCACCTACATCAGCGAAGCTTACCTTGGCTTCCTCGAAGGCTCCAAGCCCCTCACCGAGTGGGATGCATACATTGCTGACCTCGAGGCTATGGGCATTGGCCGCTGCCGTGAGATCATCCAGGAAGCTTACGACGCTTACATGGCTTAATTCTCAGCCGGTTTGCACGTTAGCTAAGGATACTTAAAAGTTAAAAATCCCGCAGTCACATTAACGTGGCTGCGGGATTTTTATATGCGCGAAGCGCATAAATATACATTATATATAGAATAAATATGCATAAATCTGGGTTGACAGTATTGCATGGCAAAGCTATAATCAAAACAAAAAAATAATAAAAAATGACACCGAAATGACAAATCACCATGCTATATTCAAGGCAGAAAGGAGGGGCGGAATGAACTACAGAATACTTATCGTGGAGGACGAAGCGCGGCTGCGCGAGGTGCTTTGCGACTATTTCAACAGCAGGGGAGAAGAACCTTTTGAAGCGGCGGACGGAGCTGCGGCGCTGGCAATGGCAGCTGAGCAGGAGTTCGACGCGGTGCTGCTTGACATTATGATGCCCGGGCTGGACGGCTACTCGGTCTGCCGCCTGCTGCGGCAGAAAAGCGATGTGCCCATAATATTCCTTACTGCCCTTTCGGAGGAAGAGGATAAGCTCTTCGGCTATGAGCTGGGCGCGGACGATTACGTTACCAAGCCCTTTTCCATGTCTCTGCTCTATGCAAAGACCGCCGCACTTATCCGCCGCAGCCGCGGCAGTATGAGCGAGGGCGACAGCCTGCGCGTGGGCGAAATTCGCCTTGACCTCGCCGCTCGCAGAGTGTACGTGGAGGGGAAAGAACTGGCTCTGACCCCCAAAGAGTACGCGCTGCTGCTCTGCCTCGCCCAAAACAGGGGTGTGGTCATGTCCCGCGAACAGCTGTTGGTGAAGTGCTGGGGCTACGATTTCGAGGGCGATTCCCGAGCGGTTGATACCCAGATAAAGCGCCTGCGCGAGAAACTGGGCAAACATGCTGACTGCATCAAGACCGTCATCAAGGCCGGCTACCGTCTGGAGGTGTGATTATGGCAAAGACTAAGAAGCGCATGAGCTCACTGACCGCCATTACCCTGCGAATTTCCGCGGCATTACTGGCAATATGGCTGTTTTGCATGACACTGATAACCATAATAACGGCGCAGTTTGTGTATACAGAGCTGCGGCAAAAAGCCGATAGCTATGTGTTTACGAAGAACCTTGCGTCGCGTGAGATAATGCAGCTGCGTATACCTTATGAAAATGTGCCGACCGGTGCAATGGAATATGATATGATCAGATGTGTGCAGGGAGGCGTGTATTACCATGGCGCACAGACTGCCGACAGCCTTCGATTGCTGCGAGGGATAAATGCGGGGAAATATATCAAAGAAGCGGCGGCTTTTTATGACGTGAATGGTGAACTGATCCTTGCCAGCGATGACTATTTGTATTTTGACTATTACAATGACTACGACTTTGAAGGTGCTCCTTCGGGTTATGCTTATATAGACATGGAGCGCTGGGCGCTTACGGTGGATTTTGCAGATGACCTTTGGGTGCTGCCATATATCAAATTTACAGGGCACTTTGAGGGCGTAGAATTTGTGCCGGTGGAAGCTGCGTATGAAGAAAGTAAATACGGCAACGGCTGGTGGAATACGTTTTATGAGTCTGCCGGCGACACTGCCGAGGATTGCGTGACGATTTATGCCCATAATGTTCAAATGAGTTTCTATGACGAAGGCGACCCGCTGAAATATCGGGGCAAGGAATACGCGAATCTGCGGGAGCTTATGCTTACCGCACCTGTCAATAATGTGCCGTATTGGGAGGAGGGTACTTTGTACGGTGGTGAATACGGCGACCGTGAATATAAGCTTAGCCGTATTCTCGTGTTTGGCTATCAGCCTTTTTACCATATTGAAGATGGCGTGGACTACGCCGAGGCAGGCCCACCGATTATGTGCTACATGACTGCGGCCATAGTTTGTTATCCTTTGCGCATAGCGATTGATGAGTTGAAATTTGTATATTTATTCGCATTCGCGGTTGCGGTGGTCATAGGAGTTCTTCTGCGGCGGAGCGTGAAGAAAAACTTCACCGACCCCGTGAAGCTGGTGTATAAGGGTGTCAGCGACGGCTGGGGCTATGTCGCAACATCGCTTGACAGCAAGACCATGTGGCGGGAGCCTTACGAGATAAGCCAACATTACCGCGAAACCCTTGATAAGCTGCGCGAGGATAAAAATGAGATTGCCCGATTGACTACTGCCCTTGAGTATGCCGAGGAGGCGGAGGAGCAGCGGCGGCAGATGAGCTCCAATATTGCCCATGAGCTGAAAACCCCGCTGGCGGTCATTCGCAGCTATGCCGAGGGCCTGCAGGAGCATATCGCCGAGGAAAAGCGGGATAAATACCTTGAAGTCATCGTTGGCGAGACGGAGCGCATGGACGAGCTGGTTTTGGAAATGCTGGAGCTTAGCCGCCTTGAAGCGGGCAGAGTGAAGCTGGCCCGCGATGTTTGCGACCTTTCCGTACTGGCTCATAGTGTATTTGAGAAGCTTGAGCCTGCCGCCGAGGCCAAGGAACTGACCATCACATATCAGCTGCAAAAGGACTGCCTTTTCAGCGCCGACGAAGCGCGCATACTGCAGGTAATCGGCAATTTTGCATCAAATGCCCTGCGCTATACCCCCGTCGGCGGGCATATATGGGTGCGCACGAGCATGGCGCGTGGCTATGTGAGCCTCGCGGTAGAAAATACCTCGCCTCCTCTCAGTGACGAGGTACTGGATAAGGTTTGGGAGCGCTTTTGGCGCGCCGAGGAATCCCGCAGCGAAAAGAGCAGCGGCCTCGGCTTGGCGATAGCCAAAAGCATCGTGGAGCTCCACGGCGGCAAGTGCTCCGCACGCAACACCGAAAACGGTGTGGAATTTGCATTTACGATATGAGTGTTACCCCCGTCGGCTTGCTATAGCCGACGGGGGGCGGTTTCCTCCCTTGTAAAAGGGAGGAAACCGCTTGCGGTGGAGGGATTCAATTTGAAGTCAAAGGAAAGAAGTAAAGATAAAAACCACATGTTACTTTAACCGAATCCCCCAGTCAGCTTTGCTGACAGCCCCCTTTAACAAGGGGGCGACCGTCGGGCCGTTTCTCTGTCGTGTGATGTTCGCCACACCCGCAAAATTAAAAGTATATTCGTAGGGAACAGGCCTGCCTGTTCCGTAAAGTTAACGATGCTGCCGGAAATAATCCCATACGCGGAATGGGCAGGCCCATTCCCTACAAGTATGCTGTGGTTTCAGCGGTCGAACAGCAACAAGAAAAACCTTCAAAAAAATCGCAAACTACCTTGAATACGCGCGGAAGATGTGATAAAATCCCTTAGATGAATATGTCTCGGCATGACTTGCTGTCTGCATGGCAGAGAGCAGGATGAGAGAATCCGGTGCGAATCCGGAGCTGTTACCGTAGCTGTATGTGCGCGAGGCTGTCTTCCGTGGCGTGAGCCGGTCATTGGGGAAACCTGAGAAGGCGGGAAGGCAGGCGAGGTCGATTTTCGGCGGGAGCGCATGAGCCAGAAGACCTATGTCGGGGGAGAATGGGACTTTGAGGTAGTCAAAGTCTCCATAAGTCTGTGCAGAAAAATCGGCTGCAGTCGCATTGCGACTGCAGCCTTTAGTTTTTAGAACGGAATGGTGTAATGCAGAATAAGGATAGCTTCTCTTCCTATCATCCTTTAATAAACTTCCTGTATTTCGCCCTTGTAATGGTGTTTTCTATGTGCTTCATGCACCCCGCTTTTCTGTGTATTTCATTGGCGGCGGCTGCGGCATATAATATCTACCTCAAGGGACGGAAGGGTCTGCGCTTTGC
>JAFXFT010000047.1 GCA_017513385.1 Oscillospiraceae bacterium
CCACGAAGAGGGCGGCCAGCTGACCGAAAAGGTGCGCCGCAAGCCCTATGCGGTGATCCTGTTTGACGAAGTGGAAAAGGCGCACCCGGATGTATTCAACGTACTACTGCAGGTTCTAGATGATGGCCGCATCACTGATTCTCAAGGCAGGACAGTTGATTTTAAGAATACTATTATCATCCTTACCTCTAACCTTGGATCGGAATACCTGTTGGGCGGTATTGGCGCTGATGGCAGTATCGACGAGACAGCCAAGGAGAAGGTCCACACCTTGCTGCGACGTTCCTTCCGTCCGGAATTTCTAAATCGGCTGGATGAGATTGTTTTCTACAAGCCTCTGACAAAGGAAGATGTGACCAGAATCATAGATCTATTGATTAGTAAGCTGAATGAGCGCCTTGCCTCCCAGCAAATCCGGGTAGAATTGACACCCAAGGCCAAAGAATTTATCGTTGCAGAGTCTTACGACCCAGAGTTCGGTGCCCGTCCCCTGCGCCGTTATTTACAACACACTGTGGAAACAAAGCTCAGCCGCAAACTATTGCAAGGCGACGTACTTCCCGGCAGTACCGTCACCGTAGACGAAACCCAGGGACAACTTACACTTGTCAGCTAATATACTAATGTCGCAAAACAGTGTTTCTATATTACCAATGAGGCATTTGTCCAATTGCGAAAGCTGCATAGGTTTTGATTGCAAATATAAAAATAACTCCGTCAAGCATAAGCTTGGCGGAGTTATTTTTATATCAATATACCGTTGCAATGGTCGATTTCGTGCTGAATGATTTGCGCTGTCCAGCCCTCAAAGGTTTTAAGGCGGGTTTGGAATGCCTCGTTCTGATACTTGACCTTAATGGACTTATAGCGTTTCGTCTTACGTGTACCGCTGAGTGAAAGGCAGTCCTCCTCGGCTTCGTACACCCCTGAGCATTTGATTATCTCGGGGTTAAACATGAGCATTGCCTTGCCCTCGTTATCGAAAACAATGATACGCTTGAGCTTCCCTATCATATTAGCGGCCATTCCTACGCAGCCTGCGCGGTTAGCCTCCAGAGTATCCAGCAGATCCTGACCTATTTCAACATCTTCGGGCTCTGCGGGCAGGGATTTACGGGCAAGAAAAAGCGGATCTTTCATTATATCTCTTACCAAACCGATCACCTCTTAGTGCCATTCTACACCGCTGAGGTAACCAAATCAAGCACAGAATCTATGCTTGCCGATTTTGCAGATAAGAGGTCTTGACCAAATCCAGCTGCTGGTTGCCGTATCGGGATTGAAATAGTAAATTGCGCCGCCGGAGGGATCCCAGCCGTTTATTGCGTCCCGTGCTGCGCGGTAGGCGCTGTCTGCAACAGGTTCATTGAACTGACCGTCGGTAATGCAGGTAAACGCTCCCGCCTGATAGATAACTCCGGAAAGTGTATTTGGAAATGACGGGTGCTCCATACGATTCAGGACTACCGCGCCTACAGCCACCTGACCGGTATAAGGCTCACCTCGGGCTTCTGCAGATATAAGCCGAGCCAACAGATTTACGTCTACACTGCTTTGTGAGCTGCCTGCTGAAATACCCATTGCACTGAGCGTGCGGCTGCCGCATATTCCGTCGGCAGCGAGACCATTATTGCGCTGAAATTTCTTCACCGCGGCAACGGTGCGGCTGCCATAGACACCGTCAATGGTGTAGTTATAATATCCCCAATTTGTGAGTTTCTGCTGTATCTGACGAACAGTTGAGCCGGTCGACCCCTGCTTGTACACCGCCGCATCAGCATGCTGCTGAAACAGCAGAATAATAAATATGTTCAAGAGGATCAGTATCCCCACGTAGCAGCATATCTTTTTTCTGCTTGTCATTGTCATAGTAAAATTCCTCCGTACAACACTTACAACAGTATTGTACGGAGGAATCGTTATTCATATTCTATGAAAATTTCGGAATTAAAGAGCGCGGGTGTCTCTCTGCTCGGTGATTTTTGCAACGAACTCGTCGAGAGTCATAGTACCCTGATCGCCGCCCTCACGGGTTCTTACAGCGATGGTGCCTGCTTCGGCTTCCTTATCGCCGACAACGATCATATAAGGAATCTTCTGTACCTGTGCCTCACGGATCTTGTAACCGATCTTCTCGTTTCTTACGTCGGTCTCAACGCGGAAGCCCTTTGCATCCAGTTCAGCAGCGATTTTCTCTGCATATTCGCGGCTTCTGTCGGTGATGGGCATAACCTTGAGCTGTACAGGAGCAAGCCAGAACGGGAATGCGCCTGCAAAGTGCTCGGTGATAACACCGATGAAGCGCTCGATGGAGCCGAGAACAACGCGGTGGATCATTACGGGACGATGCTTCTCACCGTCTGCACCGATGTACTCGAGTTCAAAACGCTCGGGCATCTGGAAGTCAAGCTGAATTGTACCGCACTGCCAGGTTCTGCCGATGGAGTCCTGCAGATGGAAGTCCAGCTTGGGGCCGTAGAATGCGCCGTCGCCTTCGTTAAGCTCGTATTCCTTGCCCATATCGGTGATTGCGTTCTTCAGAGTATCCTGAGCGAACTCCCAATCGGCCAGCTCGCCGATGTGATCCTCGGGCATGGTAGACAGCTCGATCTTATACTGCAGACCGAACTTGGAATAAACTTCGTCAAACAGCTTTACTACGTTCTGGATCTCGTCCTTCATCTGGTCACGGGTCATGAAGATGTGGGAGTCATCCTGAGTGAAGCAGCGAACACGGAACAGGCCGTGGAGTGCGCCGGAAAGCTCATGTCTGTGAACCAGACCCAGCTCAGCTGCACGAATGGGCAGTTCCTTGTAGGAGTGGGGCTCAAGCTTGTAAACCAGCATACCGCCGGGGCAGTTCATGGGCTTAACTGCAAAAGGCTCCTCGTCAATGAGGGTGGTATACATATTATCTTTGTAGTGATCCCAGTGACCGCTGCGGTGCCAAAGATCCTGATTGAGGATAATGGGAGTGGAAATTTCAACGTAGCCGTAGCGCTTATGAACCTCGCGCCAGTACTCGAGCAGAGTGTTGCGCAGAGTCATACCCTTGGGCAGGAAGAAGGGGAAACCGGGACCCTCTTCCATGAGAGCGAAGAGACCAAGCTCCTTACCAAGCTTTCTATGGTCGCGCTTCTTTGCCTCTTCGATACGCTGCAGGTAAGCTTCAAGTTCTTCCTTCTTCTGGAAGCAGGTACCGTAAACACGCTGAAGCATCTTTCTGCTGGAATCACCGCGCCAGTATGCGCCGGTGCAGCTGGTAAGCTTGAATGCGTTGGCCTTTACGCGGCTGGTGTTATCCAGATGGGGGCCTGCGCAGAGATCGGTAAACTCGCCCTGCTTATAGAAGCTGATAACAGCATCCTCGGGCAGATCCTGAATAAGCTCTACCTTATAGGGCTCATCCTTCTCCTGCATGAGCTTGATAGCCTCCTCACGGGGCAGCTCAAAGCGCTCAAGAGGCAGCTTTTCCTTGCAGATCTTCTTCATTTCAGCCTCGAGAGCCTCAAGCATTTCGGGGGTGATGGGCTTCTCGGCGTCGAAGTCATAGTAGAATCCGTCGTCGATAGCGGGGCCGATTGCCAGCTTGACGTCGGGATAAAGTCTCTTCACAGCCTGAGCAAGAATGTGAGAAGTAGTGTGACGATAAGTATCCTTAAATTCCTTGTTTTCAAATGTGTACTGATTGTCTGCCATTTCTGTCCCTCCAAATATGCGTAAACATAAATAATTACTAATTTTTGCGCGCAGATTAGGCGGAATAATCTGCAAGCAAGATGTGTGCAAAACAAAGCACCCCTGACTAAATGTCAGGGGTGCGGTAAACACGGTTCCACCCTGATTGGGATACAAGTATCCCCACTCAGTTTCCGCTGTAACGTGCGGAACACGTCCCGTTTTGCGGGCCGCTCCGGGGTGGTAAACAAGTCCTGCTCTCCCAAGCACGCTTTCAGCCGCGGCATGCTCTCTCTGCGGGTTTGCCTTGGAATGTCCTTCCCTTCATCGCATTTGCTCTTAATAAATTATCACTCATCTTCCCCTCTGTCAAGGGAATTTCCGCGATAAACCTCGCTTTTCATACATCTTTCCCGATTTTATCGAAAAAATACGTATCTTATCAGCATCGTTATTCCGAACAGTACAGGCTGGTGAACGATATAGATTATCAGCGCCTTTCTGCCTATCTGCGGAAGTACGGGCATGGTAAAAGTATAAAACTTTTCCGGCAGCCTTCCATCGCGGATATGCTTCCCTGCCCATGTTCCAAATAAGAACACGAACAGCCATGGGAATATGGGGAAATAATCGGCACTGTAAAAATCCTCGGTATACCATCCGAACATCC
>JAFXFT010000048.1 GCA_017513385.1 Oscillospiraceae bacterium
GACAAGGAGTATATCGCCGCCCTGCGCCTTGGTATATCCACCGACACTCAGGATATCACCGGCAACGTTATAAGCGAGAAACCGGCAAATGTGAGCCGTGAAGAGCTTGAAGCGGTGCTTGATAGGTTTCGCGGTGAGATAGAGCAGCTGCCTCCCATGTATTCCGCCATCAAGGTGGACGGTAAAAAGCTCTATGAGTATGCCCGCAAGGGTGCTGAAATAGAGCGTAAAACGAGAAGAATAACCATTCATGAGCTGGAAATTGCGGGACAGCGTGAGGACGGAGATTATCTGCTTCGCGTGGTCTGCTCCAAGGGAACGTATATACGCGCCCTCTGCTCCGATATAGGCGATGCCCTTGGCTGCGGCGGTGCCATGTCAGCTCTTATTCGCTCACGTGCAGGTGCTTACAAAATAGAAGAAGCTCACAAAATGGAAGATATTATAGCGGCAGGCCCCGAAAAAGCTCCGGAGATGCTGCTTAGCCTTGACTCCATGTTCACTATGCACCCCGCGGTGACAATCGGGGAGGCGGACGAAAAACGCTGCCGCAACGGTCTTGCACCGCGGATCAAAACCGCGCCCGAGGGCAAATTCAGACTCTATTCTGAAAGCGGCGAGTTTTTAGCCCTTTGTGAAAACGATGGTGAAGTGCGGGTCATAAAGAGCTTTTACGAAGTTTAAAGGAAGATAGACAGATGTTAGACAGCAAAAAGGTAGTGGCGCTGGGCTTTTTCGACGGCGTCCATCTGGGTCATGCGGCTCTGCTCAACAGAGCAAATGCCGTGGCCAAAGAATTGGATATAGAGCCCGCCGTGCTCACCTTTGACCGCCATCCGGACGAGCTGGTATCCGGCAAGCCCATGGCGCTGATAAACTCGGCGGAGGACAGGGAATATATTGTCAGCCACTGGTTCGGCATTGAAAAAGTAATTACTATCCACTTTGACCGCGAAATGATGCAGATGCCATGGCGTGACTTTGTGGATATGGTAAGGGAAGCCTACGGCGCGGTTCATTTCGTGGTAGGTCACGATTTCCGTTTTGGCTTTAAGGGTGAAGGTACCGCGGAAAAACTGAAATCCCTTGGCGAAGAGCAGGGCTTCGGCTGCGATATAATGCCTAAGGTAGAACTTGACGGTATTACCGTCAGCTCTACATATATCCGAGAGCTGGTCGCCGACGGACGTATTGAGGAAGCGAATCGTTTCCTCGGTCATCCCCATCTGCTTACGGGTACTGTGCGGCACGGCTTCAAGCTTGGACGTAAGCTGGGTACTCCTACCATAAATCAGAAATTCGAGGAGAACATCATCGTACCCCGACACGGTGTTTACGCCGCGAAGCTGGGTGTAATAGGCGAGGAGGAGATTTATCCCGCCGTTACCAATATCGGCATTCGCCCCACTGTAAGCGGTGATACGGCGGTTTCTGTGGAAAGCTATCTCCTTGATTTCGACCGCGACGTTTACGATATGCGCGTAGTCTGCCTGTTCTATTCGTTTATGCGCCCCGAAGTGAAGTTCGACAGCATCGACGAACTTGGCGAGCGCATCAAAGCCGATGCAGTTACCGCAAAGAAAATAGTTGAGAATATGTAAAAGAAAAACCGACGGTTCAACGAACCGTCGGTATTGTGCTTATTCAAATTAATCAGTCCAGTGCGTCCCACGCGGTGTCGAGAGCAATCTCCATCATATCTGTGAAGCTGTTCTGGCGCTGCTCTGCGGAAAGCTCCTCACCGGAGAAAATGTGGTCGGAGATAATCAGTAGGGAAAGAGCACGCTTCTTGGATGCCATTGCCTCCATATAAAGACCTGCAGTCTCCATCTCAACGGCACGCATACCCATGTTGCGGAATGCCTCGTTGGCATGGGGATTTGCATTGTAGAAGGGGTCGGTGGTGAGAACGGGGCCTACGTTGGCGGTAACGCCTCTTGCCTCGGTGAGCTCAACTGCCTTGCGGAGCAGGGCAAAGTCGGCGGTGGGAGCAAGAATGGCGGGGAAGTCGTACTGATGAGAGAAATTGGAATTGGTGCAGGCGCTCATTGCGATAACAAGATCGCGAACATGTGTATCCTCAGACAGACCGCCGGCAGAACCGATTCTCAGAATAATATCAACGCCGTAGAAGTTATAAAGCTCGTGAGCATAAAGGCACATGGAGGGAACACCCATGCCGCTGCCCATAACGGAAATGCGCTTGCCCTTGTAGGTGCCGGTGAAGCCCAGCATGTTGCGAACGGTGTTGAAGCATACAACGTCGGTGAAATAAGTCTCGGCAAGCTTCTTTGCTCTCAGCGGGTCGCCGGGCATAAGCACAGCCTTGGAAATAAGTTCGGGATCGGCCTCAATGCAGGCAGAGGGGGAAGAGATGATTTTACCCATGATTATGTCCTCCTGTACAAATTAATCCTTGAAAAGTGCTGCAAGGCTCTCGGTATAGGGAGCGCGGCAGATGCCCTTTTCGGTAATGATAGCGGTAATAAGGGAATTATCGGTAACGTCGAAAGCGGGGTTATAGCACTTGACCTCGTCCAGTGCCATGGGCTTTTCGTACCATTTGGTCTTTATCTCATTGGGGTCGCGTTCCTCTATCTTGATGTCGTCTCCGGTGGGGCAGTTCATGTCGATAGTGGAGGTGGGGCCAAGTACATAGAAGGGAATGCCGTAGTGCTTGGCAAGGATAGCAACACCGCTGGTGCCAATCTTGTTTGCTGCGTCGCCGTTGGCTGCAACACGGTCGCAGCCGACCATGCATGCCTGTACCCAGCCGTTTTTCATAACGATGCTTGCCATGTTGTCGCAGATAAGGGTAACGTCAACACCGGCGCGCTGCAGCTCGAAGGAGGTAAGGCGTGCGCCCTGCAGCAGGGGACGGGTCTCATCGGCGAATACCTTGAAATTCATGCCCTTTTCACGACCCAGCAGGAAAGGACCTTGGCCGGTGCCGTAGCGGGAGGTGGCGAGAGGGCCTGCGTTGCAGTGGGTGAGAACGCCGTCACCGTCTTTGAGAAGAGAGAGACCGTACTCGGAAATAGCGCGGCACATCTGAATGTCCTCTTCGTGGATAGCCTTGCATTCCTTTTCAAGGAGAGCAAGGATCTCGGGAATAGGCTTATCGCTGTTGGCGGTGACTATGCCTTCCATTCTGTTCAGCGCCCAGCTGAGATTTACGGCAGTGGGGCGGGAGGAATTGAGGTATTCCTTGAGACGATGGAATTCTGCGAAGAAGCCGTCGTAGTCAGTGGCTTCAATCTGCAAAGCGAGGACATAAATGCCGTAGCCTGCGCAGATGCCGATGGCAGGAGCTCCGCGTATCTTGAGCTGGAAAATAGCCTCAAAAATATCTTCGGGAGTCTTAAGATAAATATATTCAAGCTCGGTGGGGAGCTTGGTCTGGTCAATTATTATAACGCTTTTTCCATCATCGGAGAGGCGTACATTATCTATATGAGTTACTTTTTTGATATCGTCCATATGTACCACCCTTTGTCCATTATATATTAATAAGATACAATTTTAGCAAAAGCATGTCAAGAAAAAAGCAAGGAGCTTTAGACAGCTCCTTGCTTGTAGGTCAAAGGGATGAGGTTGCGCGCAGCTTCTTAATGGCGGGCGCGATCAAAACAAAAATTATGGGAGTTACTATCATTGCGGCGACAGCGTTGATAAGAGAAGCGGGAAGCTTTGCCAGCATAACGGCATATGTCGCGTCAAGCTGAAGTCCGTAGACGAATTTTTGATAAAAAAATGTTTTGAGCATATACAGAACAACGTAAGACAATGCGCCGATAACAGAAGCCGCGATGTTTTTTATTTTATGTTCGGCATTTGCACCGTTGCTGTATGCTATTTTGGCACAGAGCCAAGCCATTATAAATTTTGAAATAAACGTAATAAGGCACTGAATTAAATCATATCCACCAATGATATCGTATAGGAAGGAGCCGATACCGGAGGCAAGACCGCCGGAAAGAGGTCCAAAGAGCAGGCCTGCCAGCAGGCACATAGCATTGGCAAAATGAATCTTGGAGCCAAACAGGGGAATACGGAAATATGTAATGACAAAAACAAGCGCGGCCATTACTCCTGTTTGAACTATAAAGTATGTAGTGAAAGTTTTCTTTGTATGCATGATACCCCTCCGTTCTGTTGTCCTCTTTGGGTAAAATGAGATGCGCAGATTTGGTTCGAAATACAAGTTGATTATACTGCTTTTTGACCCAAATAAAAGTGCCAGAAAATAGTTTTTTAACAAGGTCAGATTGAACAGAGAAGCGCCAGGAAGTGAAAACTTCCTGGCGCGAGAGTATTAAATTCCGTAAAAAAGCAGGTTTATCGCCGAAGAAATATCCTCGTTGCTCATGCCTGCGTAACCGAATATGAGCGTGTCGATTTTGCCCTCATAGCTGTGGAAACTGTCGGAGAGCGTGGGAACGCGTATTTCCTCCGCGTCGGCTTTGGCAAGTATTCGGGCAATGACCTCATCATTGCCGCTCAGCAGCAGATGCAGACCTGCATTTCCGCCGCTTATTGTCAGCCCAAGCC
>JAFXFT010000049.1 GCA_017513385.1 Oscillospiraceae bacterium
ATCTGGGCGTCCTTACGCCCTTTGAGAAGCATAATCTTTTTCTCGCTGCATAAAAAGCGGCCAGCAACTTGCGCTGCTGACCGAGAAAATTTTATATTTTTTCATTGTCTACTTGACGGGAAGCAGTTCAATTTCGGGTGGCCTTTGTCGTTATATAATCACTTACTCAATAGTATAGTCGCCGCGGACTATGATCATTATATCGCCGTCGGCTTCGATGCCGCGTCCGTCGATAGTGATCATGTACATATGATTCTTTTCAAGATATTTGCCGTTTTCAAGTATGCCGGTCGTTGAGGTATCTATAAGACCGGGAGATGCGGGTGCATTACAGAATGCGCTGCCAATACGGAGCATGATCTCGCAGCCCTTTACGCCCACAAGTCTCTCGCCGTCAGCCATGGAGATTACCGTATAGGTACTTGCTGCTGAAGCAATGGACGCCTCATTGTATTTGGTTTCAAGCTCTGCAATGGTAGCATCAAGCTCGGCGGTCATCTCCTGAGTTTTAGCATCAACGGTATCGTTGATAGCAGTATCAACCTCAGGCATGAATACGTCGGTAATATAGCTAAGCGTTACCAAAGGGTCAGAAGAAGATCCATATCCTCCGGTAGCAGCTGCTACAACACCAAACGCGAAAAGTGCCGCTACTATAATAGCCAGCATGGTTATAATTCTTGTCTTGATTTTCATATGTACCTCCGGGCGATCAAGAGAAGCTGCGCGACATGCGGCGCTTCTCCGCTCTTGTTCAGTTATTGTCGATAAGTCCGAAGCTTACCGCAATGGCGTTATCGACCTGATTCATCAGCTTATCATCAAGCTTACCCATACGATCCTTCAGTCTCTTTTTATCAATGGTTCGTATCTGCTCAAGCAGAATAACGGAATCCTTGCTGAGACCGTAGGTTCTCGCTCCAAGCTCAATATGAGTGGGCAGCTTGGCTTTGTTGATCTGAGATGTGATAGCAGCGGCGATAACGGTTGGGCTGTGCTTATTGCCGACATCGTTCTGCACAATAAGCACGGGGCGCATGCCGCCCTGCTCGCTGCCGACCACGGGGCTCAGGTCAGCATAATAGATATCTCCTCTTTTTACACCGTTTATCAAAACACTTCACTCTCCGACGGAAGATAGTACGCCCGTTAACAGAACTATTATGTAACGGGACAGTATGATTCTTCCCCGCAAAGGAAGGAAATATACTGAAATGCCGCAGCATTTTGCTATATAACCTTGTATTACTATTGCGGAGCTATCCCCCGCAATATCAATATATTACTCAGACTTACGGTGTGTGTATACCCTGGGCACTCGTGCGGAAACATTGCATAGCATTTCGTATGAAATAGTGCCCACTTTATCTGCATGTTCCTCGATAGACAGCTCTTCACCGAAAATTATTACCTCATCACCTACTTTGGCCTCGGGTACGTGGCTTATATCGGTCATGCACATATCCATGCATATCCTGCCCACCTGCTTTATCCTTTGTCCATGCAGTAAAAACTCCGCTTTGTTGGAAAGCAGTCTGTTTAGTCCATCTGCGTAGCCTACTGAAAGTACAGCCACTTTAGTCGGCTTCTCAGCAGTCCATATGCGGCCATAGCTTATAATGTCACCTGGTAAAACGTCCTTTATCTGCACAATCCTTGTCTTAAAGGTCATTGCAGGACGTATCACCAAATCACCCCGCTCCTTGTCCGGATAGTGTCCGTAAAGAAGGATTCCGGGTCTTACCATACAGTGATAAGTATGGGCATAGTTTATCATAGCTCCGCTGTTGGCGCAATGGATTATATCAAATTTTTTATCACTGAGCTCTTCCAATTCCTGCACACGGCTTATAAAAGAGTCATACTGCTGCTGAGTATATTCGTCTCCGTATATATCAGATACGGCAAAATGAGTAAAAACTCCCTCAAAATCCAAGCAGGGTTCTGTCAGCAATTCAGCAAGCTCAGCCGCATCGCTGCGGTCATGAAAACCAAGCCTGCCCATGCCACTGTCAATTTTAAGGTGGCATTTTAATGGTTTACCTATCTTTTCCGCTTCCGCCACATATGCATATCCGCTTTCGATATCAACTACTGCCTGCGTAATATCGTGCTCTATAAGCTCTGCGGTATACTCAGCTGACGTATAACCGAGAATAAGTATAGGCAAACGAATACCGTGTTCCCTCAACTCAAGCGCTTCGTCTATAAATGCTACCGCAAGATAATCTGCACCTGCATCTTCAAGCACCTTCGCCACTTCAACAGCGCCATGACCGTAGGCGTTTGCCTTTACAACTCCGAGAAAGCGGCTGTCCTCCGGCAATTTTGCCCGCATTTGACGATAATTATATTCTATATTGTCAAGGGATATCTCGACCCAACATCTTTTCTTCTGTGCGTCCATTCATTGCACTTCCCTAAAAACAGCTGTCACGGAAACAAAACCGCCTGTGCTTATCTCAGCCTTATGCAGTGCATTGTTTTCCGTTGAAAACCATAGTGTATATATTATCTTTTCGCTTTCTCCCGCAGGGGTTTCATCTATATCAACTACGATATAGTCGGTATCTTTCAGTTTTTCAATATATACCGATGATACATATCCTTCACGTATTGCGTTTACTATGAGAGGGAGCGTTTCAACCGGTGTCACACCTGTTCCGTACAGAACTCCGGTGTCGATAAGCATATCTCCGTATTTAAGCGACACTTTCTTATTGTCATCTATACTTGCAGAAATACCGCAGATTTCTTCCGGACTAAGTATTGATACTTCCCCGCTTTTTCCGTCGCCGGTATAGCTTAGACTATACTCATAGCATCTGTCCCCATAATCGGCACTCACATCAGCTGATAGTGTTATATCCGCAGATAAGTACGTCGACCTGATGTCAATGAAGCTTTGGGAAGCGTCCTTAGTCGAACAACCG
>JAFXFT010000050.1 GCA_017513385.1 Oscillospiraceae bacterium
GCCCACATGTACTTGCGAGTGAAAAGCTGCTTGATGAGTTCTTCATGGTAATATGCCTGATATTCTTCGGTGTAGTCGCCCTGACGGGGATCGGAGGTGTGCCAGTTGAGAGCCTCGCAGCCGTACTCGGAGCAGCCGATGGGCAGAGTGGGATGAGCAGCGTGGAACTTATCGAACCAGGGGCCGTTCATGGAAGTCTCGCCGCCGTACCAGCCGAAGTAATGGTTGTAGGAAACTACGTCGGGAATCTGCAGATAGGGATCGTCGATGCTGCACATGGAAACTGCTGCAACGGTGGTAAGACGGGTCTTGTCCATATCGTGGCAGAGCTTGTTGAGTACGCGGTGGTTATCCAGCAGATCGTCGTCAGCGCCGCCGATACCGATCTCGTTGGACAGACCCCATACAACGATGGAGGGGTGATTGTAGTTCTGTACAACCAGCTCGGTCATCTGAGAAATGGTGTTCTCGCGGCCGTTGGGCATGTGCTTGGAAATATAGGGGATCTCAGCCCACAGCACAAGACCGCGCTCGTCGCAGAGGTCATAGAAATACTGTGCGTGCTGATAGTGAGCAAGACGAATGGTGGTGCAGCCGATCTCGCAGATGAGGTCAATATCCTCCTCATGATGCTCGGGCAGCAGAGCGTTACCTACGCCCCAGCGGTCCTGATGGCGGGATACACCGCGCAGGGGGTACTCTTCGCCGTTGAGAATGAAGCCTCTGTCGGGGTCGATCTTGAATGTGCGGCAGCCGAAACGGGTGGTTACGGTATCCAGCACAACGCCGTCCTCAATGAGTTCAGCCTTGGCGGTGTAGAGATAGGGATCCTTGATGCCGTGCCACAGGTGGACATCGGCAATGTCAAGAACTACCTTGGTATCAGAGGTCTCAACTGCAGCTACTTCGCAGCCGCAGGGCTTATTGATGGTGTAGCGAACGGTCTGACCCATCTTGGAGTTGGTAACGAAGGTCTCGATCTCGACCTTTGCGTCCTTGCCGCAAACTTCGGGAGTTACCTTGATGCCGGGGCCGCCGTAGTAGTCCAGATCGAAGTGAGATTCGCTTACGCAGATGATGCTTACGTCACGGTAAAGACCACCGTAGAAGGTAAAGTCAGCCATCTGGGGATATACGCGGTCATTGGCAGCGTTGTCAACAGCTACAACCAGCAGGCTGTTTACGTCCAGACCCTCGGTGAGGTCCACGCGCCAGGTGGAATAACCGCCGTCATGGTGAGCCAGTTTCTTGCCGTTGAGATAAACATCAGCGGAAGAGTTGGCACCCTGCAGTTCAAGATAATAGCGGTCTGCCTCGGGCAGATCCAGCTTGTTGATAGTCTTTGCGTAATAGGCAGTACCGCGATAAT
Source organism: Oscillospiraceae bacterium (assembly GCA_017513385.1). Taxonomy (GTDB): domain Bacteria; phylum Bacillota; class Clostridia; order Oscillospirales; family Oscillospiraceae; genus RGIG6375. The sequence continues at coordinate 1,370 of JAFXFT010000050.1, forward strand.
AATCGTTATCGCCGTCCTGACCGTCGATAGCGTTCCAGCTGTGGGGCAGATTTACCCAGTTCCAGTCCATAGGCAGGGCTGCGGGAACCTCAGTGGCCTGCTTGGTGAACGCCCATTTTGCGTTGAAGTTAATAACAGTTCTCAATTCAGGGGCCTCCTTATATATTGCACACATTCATATACTTGCCAAGATGGCAGACGGAAAAACCGTCTGCCATCTGATTATACTATAGATTTTACGTTATGGCTACGCTTTTTCACGCAAATCAGTTGCCTTTACGGGCAGTGAGCTCTTCGGTCATCTTGTTGAGGGTCTTCTTGTCAAGGTTGTATACAAGGCCGAGACCAACGAACAGCATGATACCTGCTACCAGATACAGGATAGCAACCAGAGTACGCAGCTCGAGAGCGAACTCCCAGGACAGCAGGTTTACATCGATAGCGGTGAAAACGCCGTTGGCATCGGGATTTGCATTGTTGACATAACCCATGCCCTTCATGATTGCCAGCGCAACTGCGGGGCCAATGCCCTGAGCCAGCTTACGGAAGAAGGAGTGCAGAGAATATACAATGCCTTCCTCGCGGTTGCCGGTCTTCCACTCGTTGTAGTCGATAGCGTCGCCCATCATAGCCCAGGAAACGGTGGAGTAGATACCCATACCAAGGGACATGACCAGCTGAGCTACAACGTAAACGATAAGGTCAACGCCGGTGTTGCCGTCGCTTACTGGGATAATGCCCAAGGGGGCAGCGAACAGGAACACGCCGCCGATGATGTAGCAGATAGAGCCAACGATGGAAAGTTCCTTCTTGCCGTACTTGGTAACCATCTTACGTGCAAGGGGAGTAAAGACAACGATGGGAATCATAGCGAATACGCTGATGATACCGGAGATCTGGGGATTCTTGAAGTAAATCTGGAAAGTAACGGAAACAGCGGTGGAAGCACCCTGCATACCGATGAACATACCCATAGCAGCGAGAGTAGCGCCGACAGCGGGACGGTTCTTGACGAAGTTGCCCATAGCCTTGATTACGTTGAACTTGGGCTGGTCATCGTTTACGTTAACCTCGGTATCTACGCGAACCTCGGTATTCTTGATCATGAACTGGAAGAAGATGAAGCCCAGAACGCCCATTACCAGTGCAGCAACAAAGACCATGGGACCGTTGAGAGACTTATCGGGGTTATATACCAGGAAGGGCAGCAGAACCATGGGGAGCATATTGCCGACCATGGAGCCGATGGAACGCCATGCAGACAGAGATGCGCGGTCAGCAGGATTATTGGAGATCAGGGAGAGCAGAGAACCATAGGGAACGTTTGCAACGGTATAGAAAGCATCCCAGATAACATAGCCTGCCATGAAAATGATGATCTTTGCCCAGGTGGGGGCACCGGGGAAGGGCAGGAAGCACAGTGCGCCGCCTACGATAAGACCGATGGAGCCGACCCACATGTACTGCAGGAACTTATTGCGCTTATACTTGTGGCGGTCAGCGTCAACAATGGAGCCGATAAGGGGGTCGTTGATTGCGTCCCACACCTGAAGAATAACGATCAGCAGGGAGTACCATGCGCTCAGACCCATTACCTGGGTCCAGAACAGGGGCATTATAGTGCCCTTAAGGGCAAAACTCATGTTGCAGCCGAGGTCACCGGCAGCGTATGCGAGACAGTCGCGCATACCAAAGCGACGATTGCCGTTTTCGTCCAGACGGACGGGCTTCTTAGCCATTTGAATTCCCTCATTTCTTATTTGTCACGAACCTGTTCGTGTTAGTCATACATTGCAATTTTAACAAGAACACGCTCATTCGCGTGAGTAAAATTTTTGGCTCATTTCGTAATTTTTTCGCATGAACTGTTGCAAAACCTCGAAGTTTGTAAGATAATATTAAAAGGTTTGCAACCTTTTATGCAAATCCCTCAATTCTGCAAGGGAAGTGATAACTTTGCCCTACAAGGAAGAATTGTCTTACCTTTTGAAGGTACTGAAAAAAATGAACCTGCAGGCTCTCGTTGTTCCCGCGGGAACCATGCCCGACAGCGGCATCGATCTCGGTCTGCGCAAAGCTTTGGGGCTGAACTCCGGCTACGAAACCACCTTCAGCTGCCCCAGCGGCTGGGCGGAGGACAGAACCGTTTACAAGCTATCGGACGAGTTCATGTGCAACTACATTTTCATGCTTATTCCCGAGGGCGCACTGGTCATCGGGCCTTACCAAACCTTCGAGATACGCCGCGAGCAGCTATTGGAAATCGCCGAGCGCTGCGCCATGCCCGCCACGAATTTCTCCCGCCTCGAAGCCGTTTACGCCGCCATTCCCCTGCTGCGGGACAAAACGCCGCTGCTGTCCATGATAAACGTGCTGGGTGAAAGCCTTTGGGGCAGCGGCAGCGCATTCCACATTATCGACATCAAGCAGGAGCTTACCGCTCCCCGCGGCATTCTGCCCGAACAGGGCAGCGTATCCGAGCCCGAGGATTTCATGGCGCAGATGAAGGCTATGGAAGCGCGCTACGCCTACGAAAACGAGCTGCTTGAAAACGTATCCCACGGACTGACCAGCCGCGCCGAGCTGATGCTGAGCAATTTCTCCCTGAAGCTGATGGACAGCCGCAGCACTGACCCTCTGCGAAACGCCAAAATATACTGCTTCATATGCAACACCCTCATGCGGAAAGCCGCCGAAAAGGGCGGCGTACACCCCGTGCATCTTGACGCCGCCTCCTCTGCCCTTTCCCGCAGAATAGAGGTAATAGGCACCGTGGATGAGGGTACGGAGCTTATGCTGGAAATGGTGCGCAGCTACTGCCGCCTTGTGCGCGACAGCTCCACCGCCCGCTACTCACCTTTTATCCGCCGCTGTGTTACCTATATCGACTCCAACATTGCAGCTGACCTGAGTCTGAGCACCCTTTCCGCCGCCCAGAACGTCAATGCCAGTTACCTCTCCACCCAGTTCCGCCGGGAGGTCGGCAAGACCGTTACAGAATACGTAACCGAGCGGCGAATGGACCTTGCCGCCCGTCTGCTGATCACCTCAGGACTGCAGATACAGACCGTGGCTCAGCACTGCGGCATGTCCGACGTAAACTATTTTTCCAAGCTTTTCAAAAAGCAATACGGCATCACACCTCGCCAGTACCGCACAGAAAACCGCCGATATATGCCTTAAAAACGCAAAATACGGTGTTTCATATCTTGCGCCTGTGCAAGAATAATGTTATGCTGATTGTGTATGGTCTCTTCTCCGTACATATGTAAACACATAAAACTGTTGGTTTAATTATATCTCGAAAGGACTGTTTTTCTATGGACCTCAAGCTCCGCGAAAATTGCCGCTACGCTCTTGCGTGTCCCACCAGCATGGGCATTCGCATCACTCCCGATAACCGCATGGCGGTTCATAACAGCAACCATTTCTACATGCAGGCTACCAGTGCCGAGAGCAACGTCCTCAACGTTTCTTCCTCTCTGGGCAAGGAGTGCCTCGTTCTTACCAAGTTTGTCAAGGGCAGCCCCATTGCCGAGTTCATCAAGAGCCAGCTCCGCGCCCGCAACATCAATTACGAAGGCGCAGAGGTTGATCAGGGCGGTCCCTGGGGTTATCGCCATCAGTTCAATATAGCCGACTCCGGCTTCGGTCTGCGCGCTCCCCGCGTATGGAACGACCGCGCCGGCGAGGTTGGCCGTACTCTTTCCGCAGACGAATTCGACCTTGAGCGCATTTTCGGTCAGGAGGGTGTTGGCATTCTCCACATCTCCGGCCTCATCGCTGCCATGAGCGAAGAAACCACCAAGTTCTGCCTTGCTGTTGCAAAGGCAGCCAAAGAGCACGGCACCCTCGTCAGCTTCGACCTCAACTATCGCGCCACCTTCTGGAAGGGACGCGAGGAAGAGCTTGCAGCTGCTTTCCATGAGATTGCTTCCGTAGCCGACGTTCTCGTCGGTAACGAGGAAGATTTCCAGCTCTGTCTGGGCTTCAAGGGTCCCGAGGCAGGCGGCAAGGCTCTGAGCAGCAAGATTGAGAGCTTCAAGGGCATGATCAGCGAAGTTAAGGCAAAGTACACCAACGCCAAGGTATTCGGCACCACCCTGCGCCAGGTTATCAGCGCCAACGAGCACCTTTGGGGCGCTCTGCTGCTGGCTGACGGCGAATGGTGCGTTGAAGAGCCCCGCGAGATCCCCGTAATGGACCGCATCGGCGGCGGCGACGGCTTCACCGGCGGCCTGCTTTACGGCCTCATCTCCGGCTGGGAGCCCGCAAAGTGCCTGCAGTTCGGCTGGGCAACCGGCGTTCTGGCTGCAAGCAGCCTCAATGACTATGCAGAGCCCGCCGACGAGAAGCAGGTTTGGGACATCTACGCAGGCAACGCCCGCGTACAGAGATGATCGGGAGGCCGCGCAAATGAAGAAATCCGATATCGGAATGATCGGCATCGCCGTTATGGGTCAGTCCCTTACTCTCAACATGGAGTCCAAGGGCTTCACCGTATCGGTTTATGACATGAACCCCGAGCAGACCGTCAGCGCCTTCGTGGAAGGACGCGCTGCCGGCAAAAACATAGTCGGCACCTACTCCCTGCAGGAGTTCGTGGACAGCCTCGAAAAGCCCCGCCGCATTATGATGATGATCCGCGCGGGTCAGCCTGTTGACGATTACATCGAAAAGCTCCTGCCCATACTGGAGCCCGGCGATATTCTCATCGACGGCGGCAACTCCCACTTCCCCGACACCGTCCGCCGCACCGCCTACGTTGAAAGCAAGGGTATGCTTTACGTTGGCTGCGGTGTTTCCGGCGGCGAAGAGGGCGCCCTGAAGGGACCCTCCATGATGCCCGGCGGCTCTCCCGCCGCTTGGGAGCACGTCAAGCCCATCTTCCAGGCTATCTGTGCCAAGGTAGAGGGCGGCGCAGCCTGCTGCGACTGGGTCGGCGAAAACGGCGCAGGTCACTTCGTAAAGATGGTTCACAACGGCATCGAATACGGCGATATGCAGCTTATCTGCGAGGCATATCAGCTCATGCGCGACGGTCTGGGCATGACCCCCGAGGAAATGCACGACGTATTCGCCGAATGGAACAAGACCGAGCTGGACAGCTACCTTATTGAAATAACCCGCGACATTCTCGGCTTCAAGGACGAGAACGGCGAAATTACTCTCAACCACATTCTCGACACTGCCGGACAGAAGGGTACCGGCAAGTGGACCGCAGTGGCAGCGCTCGACGAGGGCGTGCCCCTCACCCTTATCGGTGAGGCCGTATTCGCCCGTTGCCTTTCCGCAATGAAGAATGAGCGTGTCACCGCCTCCGGCGTTTTCCCCAAGACTATCCCCGCCTTTGAGGGCGACCGCGCCGCATTCATCGAGGCAGTCCGCAAGGCTCTCTACGCCTCCAAGATAATCTCCTACGCACAGGGCTACACCCTCATGCGCACCGCCGCTCAGACCTACGGCTGGAACCTGAACTACGGCGGCATCGCCCTCATGTGGCGCGGCGGCTGCATTATCCGCAGCGTATTTCTGGGCAAGATAAAGGAAGCCTACGAAAAGAATCCCGCTCTTGAGAATCTCCTGCTGGACGATTATTTCGCAGAGACCATCAAGACTCTCGTTCCCGCATGGCGCGAGGTTGTTGCCTACGCGGTAAAGGCAGGTATTCCCATGCCCGCTTTCTCCTCCGCACTGGCTTACTTCGACGGCTACACCACCGCCTGCCTGCCCGCAAACCTCCTGCAGGCTCAGCGCGACTACTTCGGCGCTCACACCTATGAGCGCATCGACTGCCCCCGTGGTCAGTTCTTCCACACCAACTGGACAGGTCACGGCGGCGACACCTCCGCAAGCACCTATAACGCATAACAAACAAGGTTCGTAGTGTGATTTTCACGCTACGAACCTTCTGAATCAAGATTTACAATAATTATACCGCAGGAGGATTTACATAATGAACCTTTCCATCAAGCCCGATCTCAGCGGCAAGATTGCCGTTATCACCGGCGGCGCAGGCGTGCTCTGCCGCGAATTCGCCAAGGCTCTCGCTCTCTGCGGCGCCAAGGTCGCCATTCTTAACCGCACCCTCTCCAAGGCCGAGGCCGTTGCAGCCGAAATCGCCGCAATGGGCGGCACCGCCATCGCCGTAGGCGTGGACGTTACCAAAAAGGACAGCGTAGAGGCGGCTCACGAAGCCGTACTGGCTCAGCTGGGTCCCTGCGACATTCTTATCAACGGCGCAGGCGGCAATAACCCCCGCGCCACTACCGACAAGGAGTATTTTGAGCTTGGCGACATCGACGCCGACACCAAGTCCTTCTTCGACCTTGGCGACGAGGACATGGAGTTCGTATTCAACCTGAACTTCATCGGCACTCTCCTGCCCACTCAGGCATTCGCCAAAGACATGGTCGGTCGCGAGGGCTGCACCATCATCAACGTCAGCTCCATGAACGCCTACACTCCCCTCACCAAGATTCCCGCCTACTCCGGCGCAAAGGCTGCCATCTCCAACTTCACCCAGTGGCTGGCAGTTCACTTCAGCCGCGTAGGTATCCGAGTAAACGCCATCGCTCCCGGCTTCTTCTCCACCGAGCAGAACAAGAATCTGCTTTGGAACGAGGACGGCACTCCCACTGCCCGCACCGGCAAGATCCTCGCCGCCACTCCCATGGGTCGCTTCGGCACTCCCGAGGAGCTGCTGGGTGCGCTGCTCTTCCTTGCCGACGATAAGGCTGCCTCCTTCGTCACCGGCATCGTTATCCCCGTTGACGGCGGCTTCAGCGCATACAGCGGAGTATAAGCCATGGATAATTTCGTATACGCAAAGGACGAGCTGGGTCTCAGCCGAGAGGAAATAAGCGCCGCGCTGCTTTCCGCCATTGAGGGCAGAGAGCTGAAAAACGTGCTCATTATCCCTCCCGACTTCACCCGCTTCCACTCCAACGCAGGCTACATCACCAATGTTTACTACCACGCCCTCACCGAGCGCGGCTGCAATGTTGACATTCTTCCCGCTCTGGGCACTCACGTTCCCGTCACCGAGGACGAGGCGAAGCTTATGTTCGGCGACGTTCCCTATGAAAAGTTCATCGCCCACAACTGGCGCACCGACGTTGTAAAGCTGGGCGAGGTTCCCGCCGACTATCTCGAGGATATAACCGAGGGTCTTTGGCTCTCCCCCGTCAGTGTTGAGGTCAACCGTCTTATCATGGACGAGAAATATGACCTCATCATCTCCCCCGGTCAGGTCGTCCCCCATGAGGTTATCGGCATGGCAAACCATTCCAAGAACCTTTTCGTTGGCACCGGCGGCAGCGACATGATAAACAAGAGCCACATGGTCGGCGCAGTTTACGGCATGGAGCGCATGATGGGCAAGGATCACACCCCCGTGCGCAAGCTCTTCGACTACGGCATGGAGCATTTCCTCAATAAGCGCCCCATTCTTTTCGTACTTACCGTCTGCACCGCCCCCGGCGGCAATATCCGCACCCATGGTCTTTTCATCGGCGAGGACAGAAAGTGCCTCGAGGCAGCCATTGAGCTGGCTCAGGAGAAGAACATAGATTTCGTGGACACCGGCATAAAGAAATGCGTTGTCTACCTTGACCCCGGCGAGTTCAAGAGCACATGGCTGGGCAACAAGTCCGTTTACCGCACCCGCATGGCAATTGCCGACGGCGGCGAGCTGCTGGTTCTCGCGCCCGGCGTTGAGCGCTTCGGCGAGGACGCCCAGGTAGACAAGCTTATCCGCAAATACGGCTACAAGGGTCGCCTGAACACCCTTGAGCAGTTTGAAAAGCCCGAAAATCAGGACCTCCGCGACAATATGGGCGCAGCCGCCCACCTTATCCACGGTTCCTCCGACGGGCGCTTCACCATCACCTATGCCGTAAAGAACATCAGCAAGGAGGAAATCGAGAGTGTCGGCTTCTGCGCCGCCGATTACGACGAAGCCGCCAAGCGCTACGATCCCGAAAAGCTGCAGTACGGCTACAACACCCTCCCCGACGGCGAGGAAATTTACTTCATTCCCAACCCCGCGCTGGGTCTGTGGATAAACCGCGAAAAATTCTGATACACCATAACTCAATCGAAAGAGATGATTTTCCATGACAATTGAACAGGCAAAGGCACAGCTGACCGCCCTGCAGGCTAAAATGAGCGCATACGGTCACGCCTCCGGCCTTATCTATTACGACGGCGTAACCACCGCCCCCAAGGGCACCGCCGCCAACCGCGCCCAGACTCTCGCCGTTCTCAGCGAGGAGAGCTACAAGCTCGCCACCGGTGAGGAAACCGTGGCACTTCTCGAGTTCCTTGACGAGCACAAGGATGAGCTGTACGCCACCGAGCAGCGCATCGTATTCCTCATGCTCAAGGATATTCGCCAGATGCAGAAGATCCCCATGGACGAGTACATTGAGCTGCAAAAGCTCATGGTAGAGGCAAGCGACGTATGGCACACCGCCAAGGAAACCAACGATTTCCCCCTCTTCGAGCCCCTGCTGGAAAAGGTATTCGCCGCATACAAAAAAATCGCGGGCTACTGCGCCCCCGATAAAGACCCCTATGATTACTGGCTCAACGAATACGAGGACGGTCTTGACCGCGCCCGCTGCGAGGAATTCTTCGCAACCCTCCGCAGCCGCATAGTTCCCCTGCTTCAGAAGGTATCCGCCGCTCAGCAGCTGGACGACAGCTGCATTCACGGCAACTTCCCCATAGCCAAGCAGGACGAGCTGAGCGATTACCTCATGCGCACCATCGGCATCGACATGGCTCACTGCGGTCTTGCCACCACCGAGCACCCTTTCACCACCAGCCTCGGCTCGCACTATGACGTGCGTATCACCACCAAGTATCAGGAGGACAACTTCGCTTCCTCCATGTACTCCGTTATCCATGAGGGCGGTCATGCCCTTTATGAGCTGGGCGTTGACGACTCTATGGCCTACACCGTCCTTGACGGCGGCGTAAGCATGGGCATCCACGAAAGCCAGAGCCGTTTCTACGAAAATCTGCTGGGCCGCAGCCTTGAGTTCGTAACCCTCATTTTCCCCAAGCTACAGGAGCTCTTCCCCGAGCAGCTCAAGGACAGCAGCCCCGAGGAGGTCTATCGCGCCGTCAACCGCGCCGAACCCTCCCTTATCCGCACCGAAGCCGACGAGCTCACCTACTGTCTGCACATCATGGTTCGTTACGAGCTTGAAAAGCGCATTTTCGCAGGCGAGCTTGCGGTTCACGACCTGCCCGCCGAGTGGAACCGCCTTTACAAGGAATATCTCGGCATCGACGTTCCCGACGATACCCGCGGC